>CAJORB010000049.1:0-3567 GCA_905236565.1 uncultured Treponema sp.
ATGGAGTTCTTTCCAGAGCGGCCGCCCGTTTATAAGACAGTGATATATTTTTTTTACTTCGTGTTTTTCAAACTGCATTGAAATGTTCTTATGAGCTTCGGCATTTCGGGCGTAGACTACGATTCCGGATGTATCCTTATCAATACGATGAACTGCATAGAGCTTTCCGAATTCTTTTTCGGCTTCTACATCAAGACGCGGAGCATCAGGGTTGTACCTGTCCTGGGCAATCAAAAGCCCTGAGCGTTTGTTTAATACTACGATGTCATCATCCTGGTAAATAACCGTATACGGTGCAGTTAATTTCATACATATCATTATAGTAGAAATTGACAAACCGGTAAACTAATTATAAACTAACACTAGGTAGTTTAAAAAGATGTCACGACCTTTAATTACACAGGAAAAAATCATAGAAGCCGCATTGTTCTGTGCCTTTGACAAGGGAATGGGTGATACATCTTTAAACGATATTTCAAATTACCTTTCAATCAAAAAGGCCAGCCTTTACAACCATTTTGCAAGCAAAGAAGAAATGCTCAAAGCCATAAACACATACTGCTCGGATTTCTATACAAAGGTAAATTTTGCTTCTGACGAAGAGCTTGCAAAAGCCGGAACTTCTCCAGCTCAGGCCGAAAAAGTCTTTAAAACCTGTTCAGCTAATTACATAAAAAAGCACGAGGTTGATCCGCTGTTCCAGATTTACACTTTTGTAAATTCTGAAAAATACTTTAACAAAGAAGTCCTGGACATATGGCAGGCTCAGGTCTCGAAAATCGAAAACCAGATTTATCTATTTTTTAAGCTCGTTAAAAACAGTGCAGATAATGCTTTTGTTAAGCGTGAATCAAAGAATTTCTGCAGTGTGCTTATGAATTCCTTAGATACCTACCTGGCAGCAAGGAAGGAAGTCATAAGGCAGAACCCCGAAAGCGGTGTAGGGGCTCTTTTTGCTCTTCCGAGCGACGACAAGTCCCTTCAGGATTTCGTTAAGTTTTCTGAACGTTCTATACAGCAGTTTACCCGTTAGTGCCGGTCGCGTGGTTTCTGGTCGCGTTTCAGGTTTCTGGCAGTATCTCGATTTTCTGGAATCCGGCGGCGTTTTTAGCAGAATTCAGCCTGATAAAAAAAAGTTTAAAATTTTTCGATTTAGTATTGTTTAATATCGGGTTATGCTGTACTCTCTCAATTACAACTTTTAAAAAGTTGCCAAGACATAACGACATTGAAGCACTTGCAGTTTGCAAGCGGTTCGGCTATTTGTTTAACCCACTTGTAATGGAGAAAGTAGATGGTTCAGAAAAACACTGAAATCACCAATCAGTATTACATTACCAGACAGGATTCCACTGAGTCTAATGCCCGTAGCTACCCTAGAAAATTTCCTTTTGCAATTGCAAAAGCACAGGGTTCTTGGATTGAGGATGTTGAAGGGAACAAATATCTGGATTTTTTGTGCGGAGCAGGAACTCTCGCACTTGGCCACAATGATCCTGAAGTTAATCAGGCCATGGTGGATATGCTTACCGGTAGTTTACCGCTTCACACGTTGGACCTTACAACGCCTGTTAAAGATGAATTTGTTCATACACTTTTAAATCTTTTACCAGGTGAATTAAAGAATAACGCGAAAATTCAATTTTGTAGTCCATGTGGAACAGACGCAGTAGATGCCGCATTAAAGCTTTGCAAAACTGCAACAGGCCGCAGAACAGTTATCGCTTTTTCTGGCGGCTACCACGGAATGGGACACGGTGCACTTGCATGTACAGGAAACCTTCACGCAAAGGAAAAAGTTAATTCTTTAATGCCTGATGTAAATTTCTTCCCATATCCATATTCTTACCGCTGTCCGTTCGGACTTGGCGGAGATGCTGGAGTAGATGCAGCATGCGCATATTTTGAACGCATGCTCAAAGATCCTGAATGCGGTGTTGCAAAACCTGCAGCAGTTATCCTTGAACCAATTCAGGGAGAAGGCGGTGTAATTCCGGCTCCGGTAAAATTTTTACAGACAGTAAGACGCGTTACAAAAGAACTTGATATTCCGATGATCTGTGACGAAATCCAGTGTGGTTTTGGCCGCTCAGGAAAATTCTTTGCGTTCGAATACGCAGATATCGTTCCGGATGTAATCCTTTCTTCAAAGGCAATCGGTGGTTCACAACCGATGGCAGTTGTAATCTACAACAAAAAACTCGACGTATGGGAACCAGGCGCTCACGCAGGAACATTCCGCGGAAACCAGCTTGCAATGAAAGCCGGAACTATCGTAATGAACAGAGTTTCAAAACCTGAGTTCCTTGCAGAAGTTCGCGAGAAAGGTGAAATCTTTGAAAAGAGAATGCAGGAAATTAAATCAAAGGTTTCTATCATCGGTGATCTTCGCGGAAAAGGTTTGATGCGCGGAATCGAATTTATCGACCCTAAAGCTCCGGCTGACAGTCTCGGTGCAAAACCGGCATGCGGCGAAATTGCTGCTAAAGTTCAGCGTAAGTGTTTTGAAAATAAACTCGTGATGGAAAAAGGCGGAAGAAACGGCTCTGTAATGCGCTGTCTCTGTGCCCTTAACATATCAAAGGAAGATCTTAACAAAGGCCTTGATATTATAGAAAAGGTTATTCTTGAGGTTGACCTTGAATACAAATAAAGTCTTTATCACTGACAATGCAGGCGCACTGGATGAATTTAAAAAAATAATTTTAGAAACTTCCAGTGCAATTGCAGATGCTTTTAAAAACGACAGAGCTTATACAGGACCTGAACCTTTTGATCTTAAAAAAGAAATAAGGGTTCAGTTTCTTCCTCAAAACGGAATCGGTTTTGAAAAAACCCTTGAAAAAGTAAAAGAAAAAATTCTCCCTAACTTCGTGCGCACAAGCTCGACAGATTACATGGCGCATTTACACAGCGCGACTTTGCTTGAAACAATCGCGGCAGAATTAATCATTTCTACTTTTAATCAGTCGATGGACAGCTGGGATCAGTCGCCTGTCGCAACAGAAATCGAAGTTGATACGATAAAACAGTTGTGCGCACTTTATGGGTTTGGCGAAAACTCAGACGGCGTTTTTACAAGCGGCGGAAGCCAGTCAAACATGACAGGTATTTTTTTAGCACGCGACTGGTTCTGTAAAGCAAAGCTTAATCATGATGTAAAGAAACTCGGGCTTCCTGATAATTATAAAAAATTCCGCATGTATGCTTCTGAGATAAGTCACTTCTCAATGGAAAAAAGCACTCACATGCTGGGACTTGGTTACGATGCGGTTGTAAAAGTTCCGGTTGATGACAGACAGAAAATGGATATTGCAGCTCTCAAAGAATTGATTGCACGCGATAAGGCAGAAGGAAACCTTCCTTTCTGTGTCGTTGCAACTGTCGGAACAACCGATTACGGAAGCATCGATCCGATTGAAGAAATAGCAGATATCTGTAAAGGTGAAGGAATGTGGTTCCACTGCGATGCAGCGTACGGAAGCGGCGCTATTATGTCAGACAAATACCGCTCTCGGATTGCGGGGCTTTCTAAAGCCGACTCCATTACGGTCGACTTTCATAAAA
>CAJORB010000050.1:0-21676 GCA_905236565.1 uncultured Treponema sp.
ATTCTGTTTTTATTTCCCATTCACCTCAGGGTTGTGTCGGCTGTACGATAATGGCAGTTGATATGTTCCGTGTAGGGCAGGCACATCGTGGAGAAAAGCTTATTAAAAATCCGCGCATCATCGTAACAAACCTTGATCAGAAAAGCGTTGTGTTCGGTGGAGAACAGAAACTGCGTGAGTCTGTTAAAAAAGCAGTTGAACGATATAATCCTAAATTGATTTTTGTTTATGCTTCATGCGCATCAGGAATTATCGGCGATGATATTGATTCTATCTGCTCTGATTTAAGTGCAGAATATCCTAATCAGACAATTATTCCGATTCACTGCGAAGGATTTAAAAGCAAAATATGTGCAAGCGGATTTGATGCTGCATTTCTTGCAATAAATAAATATATATTAAAGAAAGAAAAGAAGCCTACAGTTCCTAATCTCATAAATCTTTTTGCGCCTACAACAGTAAGCTATGCAGACCAGAAAGAAATGGAGCGCATGTTAAATCTTATCGGAGCAGAAGTAAATTATATTCCGTTTTACAGCTCACTCGAAAAGATTAAACGCATTCCGGAGGCGGCTGCTTCAACTTCTATCTGTAAGGTTTTCGCAGATGAATTTATGAAGACACTCGAAGAAGATTACGGTATTCCATATTCACACACTGTAATGCCGATTGGAATCCGCAACACAGACAAGTGGTACCGCGGAATTGCAAAAGTAATCGGTAAAGAAAAGGAAGTAGAAGAAATCATTGCTTGCGAACACGAACGCATTGAACCACTTGTTGCAAAAATAAGAGCACGCCTTGAAGGTAAGAGAGTATTCATCTGCGGTGGAACAGGAAGAAGTTTTGCAGCCGCCGCACTAATCGATGATTTTGGAATGAAGCTTGTCGGTCTTGAAACTCCGACTTATGACGATGATGCTCAGGTTGATGTTGAATATTTAAATGGAATTCACAAGGACTTTGTAATCGATATTGCAAACATGCAGCCGTTTGAACAGGTTAATCTTGTTAAAAAATTAAAACCGGATGCATTTATCGGAGTTCCTGACTGGGCTGCAAAGCTTGGAATTCCTACGACACACGTTCTTGACGGAAAAAGACCTACAATGGGTTACGACGGACTTTTGTATTTGGGAAACAAGATTGCAGATCAGCTGAGCAATCCTGGATTTAACAAAAAGCTTTCTGAACATGTAAAACTTCCTTACCGCGACAGCTGGTACGAAGAAGATGCATTTAAATATATTACTGGTGTGTAAGGAGGAAGAAGATGAGTTTAGCAACAGAAAATCCAAGAGGCGGTTGTGTTCTTTCGGGTATAAACTCTGTATTGTCAGCAATAGATCATATATGCCCGATTCTTCATTCGGGCCCGGGATGCTGTATGCAGACAACTGCTGCAGAACAGGGACAGAGCGGACACAAGCATGCATGCTTTGTAAGCGGTGTTTCCCTTC
This sequence comes from uncultured Treponema sp., assembly GCA_905236565.1. GTDB lineage: Bacteria > Spirochaetota > Spirochaetia > Treponematales > Treponemataceae > Treponema_D. The sequence goes on from CAJORB010000050.1 coordinate 1,461, forward strand.
CTTCAAGCAACATGCTCGAAAAAGAAGTTGTCTTTGGTGGAGTAAACAAGCTTCGTACGACAATTCAGGGTGCAATCGATATCATTGATGCAAGCGCATACTTTGTTCTTACAGGATGTACGGCTGGAATTATCGGAGATGATATTCAGAGTGTAGTTGAAGAATTTACAGAAAACGGTCATAAGGTTTTTGCAATTGATACTCCGGGTTTTGCAGGGGACAGCCTTTTGGGATATGAAACTGTATGGAATACTTTTATAGATAAAGTAATCCAGCCTGCGCAGGAAAAGAAGGCGAATCTCGTAAACCTTTTCGGCGTTGTTCCATATCACGATCCGTTCTGGGCAGGAACTCTCGAAGAACTCGACCGCATTCTTTCGCGCCTGGGCCTTCGTGTAAATACGTTCTTTATAAAGCACCAGGGACTTGATGTTATCGAGCATTGTTCAGAAGCGGCGCTCAACATCATCGTAAATCCGTGGCTTTTTAAGGGACCTGCAGAAAAGTTTGAAAAGAAATTCGGCGTTCCTTTTATCCGCTTTCCACATCTTCCTGTCGGTGCTACGGACACAACAAAATTTGTGCGTGAAGTTGGTTCAGCTTTAAAACTTGACAGCGAGCTCGTAGAGAAAGTTATAAAGGAAGAAGAAGATTACGTTTATTCTTATCTTGCGCAGAGCATCGGACAGCTAAGCTGGAAGCGTTTTGCAGTTGCAGGAGATGCATCAAATGCGATTGGTTTTACACGCTACCTTGCAAACGACTATAGTTTTAGTCCGGTTCTTGTAATCATTACAGAACAGATCTGGCGGCCGGAAGATAAAGAGCGCATCATAAAAGCTATAAGCGACCTTGAATACGCAGCTCCGCCGAAAATCGTTTTTGCAAGCGACCAGTGGGAGATTAATCAGGCAATCAAAAATGAAAGCGAGGAAATTACGCTTTTAGTCGGAAGTACAAACGAAAAAGAAGTTGCGCTTGAAAAAGGAATTCAGTATTTAAATGCTACGTTCCCGATGAACGAGCGTCTTGTATTTAACAGAACATACGCAGGCTATCGTGGAAGCTTGACGCTTACAGAAGACCTGTATGACAACTTATAAGGAGAAAAAATATGAAAAAAATTAAAACAAAAATTGCGTCGGTTATGACAGCCCTCGCAGTAACAGTTGTATTAAGCGCAAGCTTTATTTCTTGCGGCGGTAAAAAAGCAGATTCAGATTTCGTATTTAAAATCGGAACTGCAAACTCAGGACTTTGCGGTGCACCACTTCATATCGCAATCGACAAAGGAATCTTTGAAGAAGAATTTGGCAAAGCAGGTTTAAAATACGAAACAATCGAAATCGACATTCAGCAGGCATCTGCTCTTGCAGTTGCAAAAAAGATTGACGCTTCTTTAGGACTTGCAGGTTCTCTTGTTCCGCAGATGGATAACGGACTTGAAATAAGTTTTTTAACAGGAGTTCACACAGGATGCACAAAATTCTATGTTCGTTCAGATTCTCCTTATAATACAATCGATGATCTTAAAGGAAAAACTGTAGGATTCTGCGGAGTTCAGGACTCTTCAACAATTGCATTCCAGAGAAAGTTTTTTGACTACGGTCACATTCCTTTCGGACCGGATGCAGAGTTTAAAATTGCGGTTTACGGAATGACAGACCTTCCGATTGCATTGAGTAACGGAGCTGTAGAAGCTGTCGGACTTCATGATCCTATTGCATATATTGCAGAACGTGATTACGGCTTTAAGAAAATTCTTGATACGACAGAAGATGAAAAGTTCAGTCAGGAATACTGCTGTCTTACATTTGTTTCAACAGAAACTGCTCAAAAATATCCTGAACACACAAAGGCATTTGTACGCGCTGTATTAAAGGCGAGTGCATATGTTCAGGCAAATCCAAAAGACTCTGCACAGCTCCAGCTTGATAACAAACAGATGACAGGTGATCTTGAACAGAATGCACTGCTTCTTTCGACTTACAACTACACACCATCAGTTGGACTTGCAAAGAAAACTGTACACGACTCAATTTCTCAGTTAGTAGAAATGGGCATCATGCAGAATGTTAAAGACGAAAACAAATTTGTAGAAGAACATTTTGTAAGCTTTGACGATGTACCGGATTCTTATATTTATAATTCAGACGGAACTTATACAGAAACAAAAATTACAAAATTAGCACAGAAATAAAAAAAAAGAATTTTACAAGGAGAAAAACATGAATAAATACGCAAAGCGAATCATCAATTATGCATTACCATTTTTTACAGCTGCTTTGTCGGCAGTCCTGTATTTTGCAATTCCGGAAAGTGGAAAGCAGAAAGTTATGGATCATCCGTATTACATGTTTTTTCTCCTTTCAGCAGTTATCATTATTGCAGTCTTAATGATTGCAGGAATTTTTAAAAAAGAATTTCGAGCTAAGCTTGAGTTTAAGCTGCCTCTTTATGCAGGAATAATTTTATTTCTTGGTTTACTTAATACTCTTGTCTGCAAGACACGTCTTTTACCGGTTTTGTATTTTCCTTCGCTGGATAAAGTGTGCGGTCTTTTGTGGACTCAGCGTGTTTTTCTTATTAAAAACCTTATTTTTTCTTTAGGTCTTCTAGTGCAGGGCTTTTCATTTGGTCTTGTCATCGGTTTTTTTACAGGCCTTGCACTCGGTTATAACCGTCATGTAGGTTACTGGTTAAACCCGGTTACGAAATTTCTTGGACCGGTTCCGACTACGGCATGGATCCCTCTGGCATTGAGTGTTTTCCCTACAACTCACGGTGCGAACGTTTTTTTGATTGCGTTTGCAGTGTGGTTCCCAGTTACTCTTATGACAGCAAGCGGAATTCAAAGCGTGAACAAAACCTTTTTCGAAGTAAGCGAAACTCTCGGTGCAAAAACATTTTTTAAGGTTTTCAGGATTGCAGTTCCGGCAAGCCTTCCGCAGATTTTTTTAGGACTTTTTTACGGAATCGTTTCTTCTTTTGCAACTCTCATGGCAGTAGAAATGAACGGAAACTCGCAGGGAATCGGCTGGTACATAAACTGGCAGAAGTCCGTAATGATGTATGACGGAGTTTATGCGGGATTAATTATAATTGCGGTTTTGTGTTCGTTGATTTTGACGCTGCTTTTTAAGATACGCGACAAAATCATGGTATGGCAGAAGGGTGTTATCAGATGGTAATGCGTGTTTTTTTAAGATTCAAAGACGCGGCATAAACAGATTTTGCCTGCAAAACCAAAGGAGTTTAACATGCTGGGAAACATAAAAATTAACAATATAAGTAAAAGCTTTGACGACGTTCATGTATTAAATAATTTTTCACTTGATATAGAACCCGGAAACTTTGTAAGCCTTATAGGCCCTTCCGGCTGCGGAAAATCTACATTATTAAGAATCATCGGCGGGCTTGAAAAATCATACGAAGGAACAGTCGTTCTTGACGGAGAAAAAATTACAAAAGCCGGAAGTGACAGGGGATTTGCGTTCCAGGGTTCAAATCTTTTTCCGTGGCTTACGGTAAAAGGAAATGTTGCTTTTGGACTTAAAGCCCGTAAAATTTATAAAGAAAAAAAGCAGGATGTAACTGACATCATCAATCTTGTAGGCTTAAAAGGATTTGAAAATTCTTATCCGCACCAGATATCAGGTGGAATGCAGCAGAGGGCTTCACTCGCGCGGTCGCTTGTAGGGCATCCGAAAGTATTGCTGCTTGACGAACCGTTGGGCGCGCTTGATGCTTTTACAAGAATGAATCTTCAGGACGAAATCTTAAGAATAAAAAACGAAAATAACATGACTATGCTCATGGTAACTCACGATGTTGATGAAGCAATTTACATGAGTGACAAAGTTGTCGTAATGAGCGCGCGCCCGAGTCGTGTCGAAGCAGTTATCGATATTAATCTTCCGCGACCGCGCGTCCGCGTTCAGGATGCGTTTACGCTTTATCGAAATAAAATTCTTGACGTATTAAATTACGGCGGAAAGCTTCACGAAGCAGAATACAATATCTAGCGGAGGAACAAAATGGCTTTTCTTGAAACAAAATGCATTCATCTGGACAAAACTCCATTAAAGCAAAGCGATGCAGACAGAGAGGACTCGTGTAAAAATCCATGCGGAAATCCGAGCGCGTGTAATAGCCCGTGCAAACATTATGGTGCTGTAAGCTTTCCGATTTATCAGACGGCAACTTATGCTCATCCCGGAGTCGGAATGAGCACGGGCTTTGATTACAGCCGCCTTCAGAATCCTACACGCGAGCAGCTTGAAAAAATCGTCTGCCAGCTCGAAGGCGGAATCGACGCCTTTGCGTTGTCTTCCGGTATGGCTGCAATTTCTCTTTTGATGGAATTATTTAATCCGGGTGATCACATAATTGCAGACAGCGATTTATACGGCGGAACGATAAGACTTTTTGACAACGTGTCTGTTAAAAACGGAATTCAATTTACGCGCGTAAACTGTTCCGAAGAAAATATCGAAACACTTATCAAAGAAAATACACGCGCCATTTATATCGAAACTCCGACAAACCCGATGATGAACATCACGGATATTGCAAAGGCTTCAGAAATCGCGCATCGTCACAATCTTCTTTTGATTGTCGACAATACATTCATGTCGCCTTACTTTTTAAATCCTCTTTCACTCGGAGCAGACATTGTCATTCATTCAGGAACAAAATATCTTGCAGGACACAACGACACGCTTGCAGGTTTTATAATCGTAAAAGACTCAAGCTTGCAGGAGCGCCTTCGCTTTTTAATAAAGACAACTGGAGCAGGTCTTGCACCTTTTGACTGCTGGCTTGTTTTACGCGGAATAAAAACACTTGCCGTAAGGATGGAAAGAGCGCAGGAAAATGCTTTAAAAATTGCACTGTGGCTTAAAACGCAGAAATCTGTAACTCGTGTTTTGTATCCGGGCCTTAAAGAACACCCGGGATATGAAATCATGAAAAAGCAGGCGCGCGGGTTTGGTGCAATGCTTACGTTCCAGACAGACACGACAGAACGAGCGTTTAAAGCCCTTCGCTGCGTTAATTTGATTCAGTATGCAGAAAGTTTAGGAGGTGTAGAAACTCTGATAACATATCCTACGACTCAGACACACGCTGATGTTCCCGAAGAAATCAGGCTTAAAAACGGAATTACTCCACAGACTCTGCGTCTTTCTGTCGGAATCGAAAATGCAGAAGACCTTATTGCAGATTTAAAGCAGGCACTTAGAGATTAGATTCAGATGTTTGTTTTAAACCTTTAAAACTTCATCACATAACTTAAGCGCATCGTTGTCATGAGTTACAAGAACAACAGTTTTTCCATGGTCAGCAAGATCACGGAAAATTTTTATAATTTCCTCTGTCCTCTCTGCGTCTACCGACTCAGTAGGTTCGTCTGCAAGAATGAGTTTGGGGTCATTTATAAGTGCTCTGGCAATTAAGACGCGATGGTTTTCGCCGCCAGAAACTTCGCGTGGATAACATGATGAAAGATGCCCGATGCCTAAATCTGTAAGCAGCTTTATGGCGCGCGCACTAATTTGCTCATCATTCTGTCGCGTGTGTTTGCTGCCTGAAATATATGACGGAAGCCTTACGTTATCAAGAACCGTAAAGTTTTCTAAAAAGCTTTGTTCCTGCGAAATAAAACCGATATTCTGATTTCTGAATGCGGCACTTTTTTTATCCGAAAGCGCGCATATATCAACACAGTCAATTTTGACACTTCCGCTGTCGGGCTTTTGAAGACCTGCAATAATCGAAAGAAGTGTACTTTTGCCGGCGCCGGATTTTCCCTGGATTCCTAAGAAAGTTCCGTCTTTTACAGTCATATTAAAGTCACTGAATAAATTCAACTTACCACGCCTTGAGTCAAACGATTTATAAATATGTTCAATCTCTATCATTTATTTTGACTCCCTGTAAATTTCAAGCTTAAAGATTTTCATTATCGTGCTTAATGCACTTAAAACACTTACTAAAGCAAGAATGATTAAAGTTAAGGATGTAAACGATATAAACTCAATTACTCCCGGCATGCAGAACGGCACAGAAAGTTTTTGTGCAATCAATGTATTAAACGGAATTATAATCAGATACGATAAGAAAATTCCTGTAACAGCACCTGCTGCCCCTATAAAAAGGGATTCAAACAAAACAATTCTGCATAATGTATTTTTATCAGAACCGATGACACGCAGTATAGAAAACTCACGCCGTCTTTCATATAAAGAAAGAGAAAATATAACAGTAAGTGCAATCACCGTTATAAGAATAAATAAAACGCTTATTACATAAAATACAAAAGTAAAACTGCTCATTTTATCTGTAAAGGTTTTTAAAAATACTCCCTGCTGGATTATCTGGATTTGAGTATCATTGCTCAATGCTGCATTTATCTTTAACGCTGCCGCATCTGGTTTTACTTTGTCTTCAAGTAAAACAAAAATTACGCTTGTATTTTTTTCTACATTACCGTCAGAAAGAAAACTAAAACCTTTTTCACGTGCATCGTTAAAGATATTTTTAACGGTTTCTAAGTCTGCAAAGACAGAATTATCCATTCCGGTTCCGCTTTTTGCAAGATGTGCTGTCACTTTATGCGTGCTATCGAAAAAAGTTACGCTTTCTTTCTTTGATTCAACATTCGACCCTGCAAAAAGCTGCGGGCTTTCTGAAGAATATTTTTCTATCCATGGCTTAATTAAAAAATCGCTTTCCGGATCAAAACCGATAATCTGAACAGGAAAGTCGCAGCAGCTTTCAGAAAGACTTGTAAGATAAAACTGGCTTGTAACTTTTTTTACACCTTCAATTTTTCTTATTTTTTCTTCAATACTTTTATCAAGATAAAAATAACTCGGGTTACCAGAAAGCAGTACGCTTTCAAATTTCTGTTCATAGCCTTCGGGTACAATCATTAAATCAGCACCGGTTCTTTCTTTAATTCCGTCTATACCTTTTTTAAGACTCAAAGAGAGAATAAAAGTCGTAGACACAACGGCACCAGAAATTGCAACAAGAAAAATCATCAGAAAAGTTCTGAACGGATTTTTTTTAAGATTACTCAATGCAAGTGCTTTAAGTGAAAGTGATTTAATCATATGCACCCCAAAGTTTTTTATTCTTTTACAGAAATTGCAAAATCAACTAATGATAAAACTAAGGTTAAAATTCCAAAGACAATTAATGTCGGTCTTGTAACCGAGTTGCAGTGCATCATCGCCTTTGCGCATACTCCGATTAAAGCAGACGGAACTAAAATAACGCCCGCAGCGTTTGCTGCAAGAGCAAGACTGATTCCCGAATTAATTCCGCTTACAAAATCCGGCGATTTAAAACCTTTAAAATTTATCACAAGCTGAATAATAGCAAGAACAGCAATTTCGATTCCTAAAAAAAGTTCAATTCTTGCGCTCCAGTGACATTTCATGACTTTTTCTCCGACAGGACATACGGCTGCAAATGTGTAAGGCGCTGCCGCAATCAGAAGCCCGAGAACGATGAGCAGGGCTGTAATGATTTTTTTTACGTTTTTCATATAACCTCCAGAAAAGTTAAATATTTTGTTGATTACCTATTGATTTAGTAGGTATTATGTTGTATATTATATTTAGCCTATTAAGTCAATAGGTAATTATGGAAAAATATGATTTTTGATTTTGATACAGTTGTAAACAGAAAAAACACGTTTGCGGTAAAATATGACCTGGCTTCTGTGCGTAATAAACCGCTTGATTCGATAAGTCTCTGGGTTGCCGACATGGATTTTCCCGTGGCGCCGTGCATTAAAGAGGCTTTAAAAGAACGCGCCGAACACGGAATTTTCGGCTACAGCCGTCCCGATAACCGCTACTTTGATGCCGTAAAAAACTGGTTTAAAACCCGTCACAATATTTCGATTAAAAATGAATGGATTATAAATACTCCGGGAGTTGTGTTTGCAATTGCATCTGCAATCCGCGCCTTTACAAAAGAAGGCGAGGGCGTTCTTATCCAGCGTCCGGTCTATTATCCTTTTTCAAATGCAATTACGTCAAACAAACGCCGCCTTGTAAACAATCCTCTTGTTTTTAAAAACGGCCGCTACGAAATTGACTTTGAGGATTTTGAAAAAAAAATCGTAGAAGAAAACGTCAAACTTTTTATTCTCTGTTCACCTCATAACCCCGGTGGTCGTGTCTGGTCTTATGCTGAATTAACTAAAATAAGTTCAATATGTTTAAAACATAAAGTGCTTGTCGTAAGCGATGAGATTCACTCAGATATTACTTTTGAAGGACAAAAACATACTGTATATGCAACGCTGTCTGACGAAGCATTAAAAAACAGTATAATCTGTACAAGTCCAAGTAAAACTTTTAATCTTGCCGGGCTGCAGTTTTCTAATATCATAATTGCAGATGAAAAAATCCGCACAGAATTCCAGAAAGAAATCGACCGCACCGGCTACGATGAACCAAGCCTTATGGGAATCGTCGCAGCAACTGCAGCTTATTCTGGTGGCGCAGAATGGTTTGAAGAAGTTAAAAAATATATCTGGGAAAATATTTTATTCATGGAAAAATATTTTAAAGAGCATTGTCCTAAAGTTCATGTCATAAAACCAGAAGGAACTTATCTTGTCTGGCTTGATTTTTCTTCTTTTACGCAGTTATCCGATGCAGAAATTTCAAGGAAAGTTTTGCGTGATGCAAAAGTCTGGCTTGATTACGGAAAAATGTTCGGGCCAGAAGGAGAAAAGTTTCAGAGAATAAATGCGGCAACGCCAAGATCTGTTCTTGAAAGCGCTCTGAAAAATATCTGTAATGAATTTAATAAATTGTAAAAAAGGAGAAGCAAATGTATAAAATATCAACGCGCGGCCAGTATGCACTTCTCATCATGACGGACCTCGCAGAAGCAGAGGAGGGAACTTTCATTCCGTTAAAAACTCTTTCTCATCGCAGAAATCTTTCTGTAAAATATCTTGAGCAGATTTTAATTCAACTGGGAAAAAGCGGGCTTGTAACCGGCTCGCGTGGAACTAACGGCGGATATACACTCAGCAAAAAGGCAGGTGATTATACAGCAGGAGAAATTCTTCGTGCAATGGAAGGCGAGCTTTCGCCGCGCGGAATTCCTGAAAACAATCATCTTGAATCAGAAGGAAGTAAAACTTTCTGGAACAATTTTGAAAAGGCTGTAAATAATTATGTAGATTCAGTGACCCTCGAAAATCTTGCTCATAAGAACAGAGAATTTTCGGGGTTTGAATATTGTATATGATTTTTAAAATCTAGAGCTGTTCTGCAATATCATAAATAAGTTTTTCTGTCTTCTCCCAGCCAAGGCATGGGTCTGTAATTGATTTTCCATAAATGCCATCGCAGACTTTCTGATATCCGTCTTCAATATAACTTTCAATCATAAAACCTTTTACGAGTTTTTTAATTCTATCGTTATGTCTGCATGAGTTTAAAACATCCATTACGATTCTAGGCTGTTCAAACGGATTTTTCTTTGAGTTTGAATGATTTGTATCGATTATCGCTGCAGGATTTTTTAATTCACGTTCATCATAAGCATCACAGAGACGGATAAGATCCTCGTAGTGATAATTCTGCTGGTTGTTTCCGTGTTTGTTTGTTGAACCTCTTAAAATTGCATGGCAGTGCTCGTTACCTTCTGAGTGAACTTCCCATCCGCGGTAGATGAATGTATGAGGATGCTGTGCTGCCAGAATTGCGTTCATCATTACAGTGTAGTCACCGCTTGTAGGATTTTTCATTCCTACAGGAACTTCGATACCGCTTGCTGTAAGCCTGTGCTGCTGATCTTCTACAGAGCGCGCACCAACGGCGACATAGCCCAGAACATCATCAAGGTACTGATAGTTTTCGGGATAAAGCATTTCATCTGCAAAGATAAATCCGGTCTGTTCTACTGCCTTCATGTGAAGATGACGGCATGAAACGATTCCTTTGTATAAGTCAGGCTTTGCATTTGGATCCGGCTGATGAAGCATTCCCTTGTAGCCTTCGCCGGTGGTGCGCGGTTTGTTTGTGTAAATGCGAGGTACCATAAGAATTTTATCCTTTACTTTTTCCTGCACAGGCACAAGACGGTTCATATAGTCAAGAACTGCATCTTCTCTGTCTGCAGAGCAGGGTCCTATAATCAAAAGCATGCGGTTTGATCTTCCTTCAAAAACTGCATTGAGTTCAGCTCTTTTTTCTTCTACTATTTTGCTTACTTTTCCTGTAAGAGGAAACTGTTCCTTTACTTCTGCCGGTATTGCAAGTCTTCTTTCAAATTCCATATTCATTTTAAAATCTCCTTTTTAGAATCTTCCTAAAACTTTAAGTTTGTCACATCTGTATTTCATTTCCAGAATCATCTGTTCCCATTCTGGTGTTCCGTATTTTCCTTCGGCTTCGATATAAAAATAGTAACGCCAGGCAAGTCCTTTTAACGGGCGGCTTCTGATTACGCTCATGTTAAAACCAAATTCCCCGAGTTTATTTAAAACCTTTACGAGGGCTCCGGCTTCGTTTTTTACGGTGAACATAATAACTACCGTATTTTCATTTTCAGAAAAACGCATTTTTCCGTCACGAGAAAGAATTGCAAAGCGGGTAGTGTTGTCTTCTTTTTCGTTTATTCCTTCTGCAAGAATTTTTAAACCGTAAATCTCTGCAGTCTCACGGCTTGCAATTGCAGCTGTAGTTTTATCATTAAGTTCAGCAACTTGTTTTGCAGCGCGAGCTGTATTTAAAGCTTCTGTCGTTTTATAACCGTGTGCCCTGATAAAATCTGCACATTGCTCAAGAGCCTGAGGATGACTTATAACATTTTTTATGTCCTTTAATTCAGTTCCGTCTGTACCCAGAAGATTTTGAATCACATTGAGCGAGTAAACGCCGTTTAAAAAGAGATTTCCCTGGAACATAAGGTCAGTTACCTGCGCAACTTCTCCTGCATAGCTGTTTTCTATCGGCAGCACTGCGTAGTCACATGTTCCGTTTTCAACAGCTTCATATGCTGAACGGAAATCTGAAAATGAAACGAGTTCTTCACCATTAAAAATTCTTTTTGTTGCAATATGGGCAAATGCACCTTCGATTCCGCTGTATGCAATTTTCATAAAAACTCCTTCAAATAAAAAAAATGCAAAAAAAAACGGCCTACCCGGATTGGATAGAACCGCTCTTATTTTTAAAGCTTTTTTTCGTATTCTATACATTCCGGAATTTCATAGTTCTGCCCCAAAAGTAAAAGGCAAAAAATGAGAAGAATGTAAATACGAAAAATAATGCTGTGTTTTTCATTGTTACTATGTATATATACAAAAAAATTTGAAAAGTGTCAACCGTTTTTACTTTATTTCATAAGCATCATAAGAAGTCCAAGTGAAATACCTAAGTAATATCTTGTGTCCGGATCGGAACCTCCGTTTTCTGGAGCGGTGAAGATGCATTTTACATTTACGAAAATAAATCTTGCCATGAGTTCTCCAAAGGATTGAGGTTCCTTATTTGGCGAAAGTTCAACTCCACCGCCACCTTGAATACTAAAAAGTCCAAAGATTTCCATACCAAGTCCGCCACAAAACCTGAAGTCTACATTTCCAAAATTTGTTCCGATTTCGGTCTGAGCAAAAAGATCATATGCAACAATGCTTGAGTAACCGGACATGAAGGCAAATTCAAATCCTGCATCTGCAGAAATATATTCAGGATATCCACCGTAAATTGACAGTGTCGGAAATAAAGCAAATTTTTCTCCTACAAGAGCCCATGGCGGGCCATCGCTGCTTTTTTTCTCATCTAATGTAGTTAAAGAATCATCTTCTTCTTCGGTAATTGATTCATCATTTTCGTGTTGAGGCTCTGTCTGCGCATACAATGTTCGGGCGCAGAAAACAAAAAATAATAAAACAAAAATAAATTTAAATTCTCTCATCATGGTTTTATTATAACATGGTTTTTGGATTATTTTTTTAAGCTGAATCAAAATAAGAAAAGTCTTATAAATGGAAATGGACATAAAAAAATCGGGTAAGGGAGATTCGAACCCCCGACCTCAACGTCCCGAACGTTGCGCGCTACCAACTGCGCTATTACCCGTAATCAATATCAATAATTTATCGACATTTTAGACGACTGTCAATCACTTTTGGATTGTTGACATTTTTTCATGAGTATCTTAGTTTTATCGTATAGGCTTATGACCGATTTTTTTTCTGAATCACTTGCTTTAATTTTTTCTCAATGCAAAATCTGTTCAAAGCGGAGCGTAAAAGCTTTTTTTAAAAACAATTCAATCTGCGTAAATAAAAAAGAAGCAAAGGATTTTAAAATCAATGTAAATCGTTTACATGATGTCATAACTATAAACGGCGAGGTTTTAAAAATTCCTTCGCATTTATATCTTATGCTGAATAAACCAATTGACGCTGTATGCTCGACTGTATCAGACAGGCATAAAACGGTTTTTGATTTTATTCCGCGTGATTTTAGCACGGATACAAAAAACAATGCCTTAAAATGCGGCGGCCGCCTGGATTCTGATACAACAGGTCTTTTGCTTTTTTCTACAAACGGCACATTTCTTCATAACATCACATCACCCAAAAATAAAATTCCAAAAACATACCGCGCAATCTTACGCGACAGCGTTTCTGCTTCTGACCAGCTTTTTTACAAAAACGCGGCCGCCGCTGGCATTACAATTCCTGCACAGAAAAAATCGCCCGAACAGAAATGTGCTCCAGCCGACATTAGTTTTATAAATGACCGCGAGTGTAATATTACAGTCACCGAAGGAAAGTTTCATGAAGTTCGCCGTATTTTTCTTGCACTTAAAAACGAAGTTACATCCCTTAAACGCATCGCAATCGGCGGCTTAATTCTTGATGAAAGCTTAAAAGAAGGGGAGTGCCGTCTTCTTTCTCAAGAAGAAGCAGAAAAGATATTTAGTAATTAATAGCCGCTTTGTAAAATCCTGCTGGATAAAAAAACGCCGTCTTAAAAAAGACGGCGTTGTAGTAATTAATAAGCCTGCCTTGCGGCAAATTTCACACTACTTTACTTACTGAGACGTGCTTCCAAGTCATTAAGGCATTCTGTAAGTTCTTTTGGTAAGTGTTTACCAAATTTAGGATAATGATTGTTTCTAATGTCATCTACTTCTTTTAACCAGCCTTCTGTGTCAACCTTAAGGATTTCTGGAAGAGTTTCCTTGTAGTAGTCAGCAAGACCGTCTGTGTTGATAGAACCGTCTTTAGGCATAAATCCGATAGGTGTATCAACAGCATTGTCTTTTCCGTCACAGCGGTCAAAGATCCATGCAAGAACACGTGAGTTATCACCGTATCCCGGCCACATAAATCCGCCAGGGAGTTTGTCATTGTTTTCGTCTTTTCTAAACCAGTTAACGTAGAAAATCTTTGGAAGTTTATCCTGATCTTTTGCTGCTTTACCAACGTTTACCCAGTGCTGGAAGTAGTCACCCATGTTGTATCCGCAGAATGGAAGGATAGCAAACGGGTCACGACGGATTTTTCCAACTTCTGCTGCATTGATTGTAGAAGCTGCAGTGATTTCTGAACCTACGATAGATCCGAGGAATACACCGTGGTTCCAGTTGCGTGCCTGGTGTACGAGAGGTACAGTAGAAGGACGGCGTCCACCAAAGAGAATAGCAGAAATAGGAACACCTTTTGGATCTTCCCATTCTGGTGCGATACATGGACACTGTTTTGCAGGTGCAGTAAAGCGTGCATTTGGATGAGCAAATTCTTCACCCTTAGGAGATTTGTCTTTTGGAAGTGCATCACGAGTCTGTCCTTTCCAGTCAACAAGTTTTCCTTTTGCAGGATATCCGATTCCTTCCCACCAAACGTCTCCATCTTCTGTAAGAGCACAGTTTGTAAAGATTGTATTTGAAGAAGCAGAAATAAGAGCATTCTTGTTTGATTCTTCAGAAGTTCCTGGTGCTACACCAAAGAATCCTGCTTCTGGGTTGATAGCATAAAGACGTCCGTCTTCGCCAAATTTCATCCATGCAATATCATCACCGATTGTTTCAACTTTCCAACCAGGAATTGTAGGAATAAGCATTGCAAGGTTTGTCTTTCCACATGCAGAAGGGAAAGCACCTGTAACGTATTTAACTTCACCCTGTGGGTTAGTAAGTTTAAGAATGAGCATGTGTTCTGCAAGCCAGCCTTCTTCGCGTGCAAGAACAGTAGCGATACGAAGAGCAAAACATTTTTTTCCGAGAAGAGCGTTTCCACCGTAACCAGAACCGTAAGACCAGATGAGGTGTTCTTCCGGGAACTGTGAAATGTATTTGTGTTCAACATCAGCACATGGCCAGATTCCACCGTCTGTTTCGCCGTTGTTGAGTGGTTTACCAACTGAGTGGAGACATGGAACAAAGTCTCCGTTTTCGCCGATTACATCGAGAACCTTTTTACCTGCACGTGTCATGATGTCCATGTTAAGTACAACGTATTCTGAGTCTGTAATTTCGATTCCGTTTTTAGAAATAGGAGATCCGAGTGGTCCCATGCAGAATGGAATTACATACATTGTTCTTCCGTGCATGCAGCCTGTGTAAAGACCTTTCATTGTTGCTTTAAGTTCAACAGGGTCAATCCAGTGGTTTGTAGGACCTGCATCTTCTTCTTTAACAGAAGAAATAAAAGTACGTCCTTCTACACGAGCTACATCGCTTGGAAGTGAACGGAACAAAAAGCTGTTTGGTTTTTTAGCAAGTGGAGTAGCAAGACCTGCGTCAACGCATTTTTTCATTAAGCGGTCATATTCTTCTTTAGAACCGTCACATACATAAACGTCATCCGGTTCACACATTTTAACGATTTCTTCAACCCAAGCTTTGATTTTAGGGTTTTTGATGTCATTAATTGTCATAAAAAGGCTCCTTATATTTTGATTCTTACGGCGGAATCAAATAAAACCCCGCTGATTTAAATCGAATATTTTGGAATAAATATACGAAATTTTTGAGTTATTTTCAATATATATAGCAATTAATCGTGAGGGCTACAGAGCTATTTTTATGACAGCTCCGAGGACATTCTGGCTTTCATCTGTGCTGTTGTAAGCCGAAATCGTGCCTCCAAGGGCTTCTACGATGGTTTTTGCAATAGAAAGGCCAAGACCCGAGCCGCCTGCCGTCCTTGTATGTGCGTCATCGCCCCTGTAAAAGCGTTCAAATACAGAAGCCGTATTCTTTTCCGAAAATCCTGGCCCGTTATCAATGATTTCTATCGATGTTTTCTGCGTTTCATCTTTTTTTACCGCGATTATAAGTTTTAGCGGCTTCGGGCAGAATTTTATGCTGTTAGATACGGCAGTCATAACAGCCTGCCTTAAAAGTTCATAATCGCTTTCTAAAGTAATGCCTTCTGGATAATCAAATTTAATTTCTGCTTCACTGTCAATCGAAGTAACTTCTGTTTCTATCTGAGAAGCAAGCTCGCTGAACGGGAAAGTTTCTACTTCCGGTTTTATTCTTCCCGATTCGATTCTGGCAATCTGGAGAAGGTTTTCGATTATTGCCTGCATTGATTTTGTTTCTTTTATGATTGAATCTATCGAACGCTCAAGCTGTGCAGGGTCATCTTTTCCCCAGCGGCGAAGAAGATTTGCTTGTCCTAAAATTACTGCGACAGGAGTTTTTAATTCGTGCGAAACATCGCTCGTAAACTGCCTTTCTCTGTCAAAATCTTTTTTTAATCTTATAAAAAGATTGTTAAACGTTTCTGCAAGCAGATCAAGTTCATCGCCGTCATTTTTCTGCGGTAAAAGAGAATCAAGTGTAGAACTTGAAATCTGTCTTGCAGCGTTCGTCATTTTTACAACCGGCTTGATTGTCCGCCGTGCAATGAGGTATGCGATAAGATAGCAGATTAAAAAAACCGGAATAAATGAAATTAAAAATATTTTAGGAAGCGACTGCTTGCTCTGATACATCGAGTCGTTTCCCAAATCAAACCACACCTGGATATAATATTCTTCATTACCGGTGCAGCTTATTTTCTGTGCAAGAGTACTAAAATAATAAATCTTCATTACTTCTGCGCCTGTTTCATTTTTTACAGAATATTGTTCTGATCTTCTTTCTGTTTCCGGTAAAAGAGGAACTTCGTTTGTATTGGAAAGCACGACCGTCGTTTTGTTCTGTTCAACTTTAAAAATAGAATAATAAAGAAATTTAGGAACACGAATTTCTTTTTCTGAATCAGAATCTATATGCTGCTGTGCAACTCTGTCGATAAACAAAACCCATCTTTTTATTTCTGTGTTTCTCTGATCAAGAAAATCAAGCATCTGGATTCTCGAAAAAAGAAGAATGAGTCCGATTACAACAGAAACCAGAATAAACGTAAATCTTAAAGCGAGCTTTCCTGGAACGGAGCGTTTTATTTTTTTAATCTTTATTGTTTTCATCAGAACAGTATCCCGTTATTTTGTTACCATCTTGTAGCCGCAGCCACGGACTGTTTTTATGTATTCTTCTTTTACGCTGTTGTCGATTTTTGATCTGAGGTATCCGATATAAACGTCAATTGTGTTTATGTCGATGTAATGTCCTGCTCCCCAGATTGCTTCGATTAAATCGTTGCGCGAAAAAACAGTGTCAGGGTTTTCCATAAATTTATTGAGCATGAAAAATTCTGTTTTAGAAAGATTAAGGGTTTCTCCTTTTAATGTTACAGACATTTCCTGCGGTATCATCTCAAGGTCTCTTATCTTTAAAACTGAATCAGATGAATTTTCTTTTGTCGTTCGTCTTAAAACTGCACGCATTCTTGCAAGAAGTTCTTCGATTTCAAACGGCTTTGGAATATAATCATCAGCTCCGGCGTCAAGACCGTTTACTCTGTCATAAGTATCTCCCTTTGCCGTTACCATGATAACAGGGACTTCAGAAGTTTTTCTTATTCTTCGAAGAACTTCAAGTCCACTTATTTCTGGCAGCATGACATCAAGCAGAATAAGGTTTGGATTAAATTTTTCAAACTGTTCGAGAGCCTTGCGTCCTGTGTTTGCGACGCATGTTTCAAAGCCCTCGTGTTTAAGTTCGAGATCTATAAAGTCGCTTATTCCCGGGTCGTCTTCTACGATAAGTACCTTTTCTAAATTCTGTTCCATGATATTTTTTCCCTGATATAGTTTATTTGTGATATAATGACTTTGTAATTATACCCCAAACTTACTTGATTTGTAAGCAATTATTTCTAAGAGAATTCTTACCTTTATTTTATGAACTATTCATGATAATCTGTTGTTAAAGGTGTATATTAAGAACCGTAAAAAGGATGTGCCGGACAGTTAAAGTCCATAATGATGCAGTATGGTGCTGCACGGTAAAGTCAAGAAAACCGGTACAGATTTTTTACAAGGAGATATGACTATGAACAGAACTTATAAGACAATAGCAATCTGTAGTGCTCTGGCACTTGTTGGTTCATCAGGAATTTTTGCCCGCTCTATGACAGACAGAGCCTTAGACAGGGCAGAAAGACATTCTGGTGTAACCCGCGAACATGAAAGAAAAAAGCCTGCACCAAAACCACGTCAGGATCCGCCAAAGGCAAAACCGGCTCCGGCTCCGCATCCACGCCATGATCCGCCGCCGCCACCGCCTCCAGCTCCAAAGGTAAAACCGGCTCCGCATCCACGTCATGCACCACCGCCACCACCACCTAGAAGAGCCCGCAGAAGACGTGCTAAGACAGAGGTTATCGTGGTTCCAGCTCCAAGAGAACCAGATGTTATTGTAGTAGCTCCAGAACCGGAGCCTCCAAAGGTTGTAATTCCACATGGTTCAAGACGCGAACGCAACAAGAACCTCTGGAAAAAGAACAAAAAACGGGGCGCTCCAAGAGAAGAAGCAAGACAGGAGCCTGCACCAGAAGCTCCTGCTGCAAAATAGGTAATAGACAGGAAACAATCATCAACGAAAGGTCAGTGGTAAAAGCCTCTGGCCTTTTTTATGCCCTTGTCTTATCAGGAAAGACAGGGTGGGCTGGGTTTGATTCAGCATAAAAATTTAAAAATATTTAATTTTTTTAAAGAAATTTATTGAAGTATGAATGCTTTGGTTATATAATAGAAAACAATATGACAGCGGATGAAGCTTTAAATAAGATAACGATGGCGTTTGAAAAATACTACACGGTAAACAGGGATAGTGTGCCTTCTCCGTTTGTCGCAGAGGCAGAATTCCGCTCTCATAATGAAAAATATGTTCTTGTAAAATCTGCACAGATCGGCAGTATCGATTCCAACGAATTTGCCTATTTTTCAATCCAGAAAAATTTAGATTTTTTCCTCGCATCAGAACTTGCAAAATTTGCATGGGAAGAGGGACTAAAAAAAGTTGTTCCTTCAAACGGGCACAAAAACTCTGACATAGCCCTTATAGTTATTGCAGACTCATTCAGCGAAGGCTTTAAAAAACAGGCAAAAAAAATCAGGCATTCAAAAAGCTATAAATTTGGTTTTTACGGGTACAGCAATTTTCGCTTTGCGGCAGTCTCGCTTTCTGACGGAACTGTAGCAGCAAATTTTTACGGAAGAGATTTAAAAAAAATGTTTATTAAAAACGGAATTATACAGAAATAGTTTTCGTTTTTATTACTCAGGCCTTATGTTACTAAAAGTAACTTAGACATAAATAAAACTATAATTTCCTTGGAGGAAAAAAATGACAGCATTATCAATTATTATTGCTGCAATCGTTTTACTTGTCACAGGCTATGTTTTCTATGGTTCTTGGCTTGCAAAACAGTGGGGTATCGACCCTTCAAGAAAGACACCTGCTTACGAAAAAGAAGATGGTGTTGACTATTGTGCTGCAAAACCTGCAGTTTTGATGGGACATCATTTCTCATCAATTGCCGGTGCAGGTCCTATTAACGGTCCTATACAGGCTGCAATTTTCGGTTGGGTTCCTGTTTTCTTGTGGTGTGTCATCGGAGGAATTTTCTTTGGTGGTCTTCAGGACTTTGGTTCGCTTTTTGCTTCTATCAGACATGATGGAAAATCTGTCGGCGAAATCATTCAGGATTCAATGGGAAAAAGAGCAAAAAAACTTTTCATCATTTTTGCACTTCTCGTATTGATTCTCGTAATTGCATCTTTTGTAAATGTTGTTGCAGGAACATTCTTTACTGCAGATAACGCTGCAAAGACTTTCGGATTTGTAAAAAATCCTACTGGTAACCAGACAACTGCAATTATTTCGCTTCTCTTTATCGTTCTTGCTATTGTATACGGAATTCTTACTAATAAATGCGGAATGAAAACATTACCGGCAACAATCATCGGTATTGTTGGAATCGTTCTTTCTATATGGATTGGTCTTAACGTAGGTTTTGCAATGACTAGAACAACATGGATTATTGTTATCGGTGTTTACATTGCAGTTGCATCTTTAATTCCTGTATGGATTATGTTACAGCCACGCGATTATCTTTCTTCATTCCTTTTGTATGCAATGATGATTGTTGCTGTAGTCGGAATTTTTATTTCAACAGGAAATAGAGATATTAATTTTGCAATTCCTGCATTCAACAAAGCAAAGGCTTCTGCATTGTTTCCTACATTGTTCATTACTGTAGCCTGCGGTGCATGTTCAGGATTCCACTCGCTTATTTCTACAGGTACATCTTCTAAACAGCTTGATAACGAAAAGAATGCTAAGGCAATCGGTTACGGTTCTATGCTTATCGAATCTGCACTTGGTATCATTTCTTTGATTGCTGTAGGTATGGTTTGGGATAAATGGTTAGGAAAAGGATTTGGTTCTCCTTCTGCTGCATTTGGTGGTGGTATTGCTACAATGTTCGGTAAAGAAGGAACAGGTATTTACAATACAATCAATGCTCTTTTAACACTTGCTGTTTCTGTATTTGCTTTGACTTCTCTTGATACAGGTACACGTCTTTCACGCTTTATGTTCTCTGAACTTTTCCTTAAAGAAGGAGAAAAGACATGGAAAGATGCTTCTGGTGTTCGCGCAGTTTTAGCTCATCCATTGTTCGGAACAACATTAATGGTTGTAATCGGATGTATTCTTGGTGGTCTTAAGCTTTCTGCAATCTGGGGTCTCTTTGGTGCTGCTAACCAGCTTCTTGCAGGTATTGCTTTAATGGCAGTTGCTGCATGGCTTGGACAGGCTGG
>CAJORB010000051.1:0-4653 GCA_905236565.1 uncultured Treponema sp.
AGACCCGTTTGCGAATTAATAAACACGTCAGGACATGTGAACGCCGTATTTTTATTTTACTTCTTTCTGACCGGAAGACAAATCTCGCAGACGTAATCTGGGGAGTCAGTGTCGCCGGGGAGATAGTTTTCGATGTCGTAGTCGAGGATGCGTTCGTAGTCGGCGGTTGGGAGCCACTCTTTGTAGATGCGGTCCCACATGTCGCTGATGGCCTGGCCGGCTGGACCTACGCATTTGAAAACAGCCCAGGTGTACTCGGGGATGTGGAGAAGCTCAAAGCCTTCCGGAATCTTTCCGCTGAGGGCGCCTTCTACATCGCTTGCACGGCAGCCGATTCCGTATTTGAAAACATCGCTTGGGGTGGCCTGTCCGTCGGGAGCAGAACCCTGTGCACAGACTCCAAGATAGCCCGGGATTTTTTTTGTGGTTTCGTTTGAAAAGTATTCGCCCCAGAATGCCGGAATCTCATTGTCGCTTGTTTCGGCGTGAAAGTTTTTTGCGTGAACGAGCAGATCAACTGCATCCCATTTTTCGATTTTAAATTCCATGATACAACCTCCTTCGATGGAAATGCGGACGGTGTAACGACTCATGAATTGGAGCGCTCTTCCTTTGCGCGCCTGCATTGGAGAACAGCCGTGAAACCTGGAAAAAGCCTTGGTAAAGCTTTCGGGAGTTTCGTAGCAGTATTTGAATGCAACGTCGATTATTTTGTCTCCCTTTGCAATTTCAGCCCCTGCCAGAGAAAGCCGCCTGTTCCGGATATATTCAGCCGGCGTAATCCCCGTCATAATCGTAAACGCATGATGAAAATGAAACGCAGAAATATTCACGCTGTCCGCCACTTCGACCAGAGTGATTTTCTCCGTCAGATTTTTCTCCATGAATTCGATTGCGTCATTAATTGCTTTTACCCATTCCATTTAATTCGTTTCCGTCCTTTGGTTTGATGGTTGTATTATAGTGCGGGCTCCGCAGGAGTTCCTGTCATTTCTTGCGGAACTTTGTCTTTTTATTCTTTTTTAATTTTTCTATACAATATTGAATCAAAAGGAAAGGTGCCATAAGAATTAAAATAATTGTTGTTTTTACGTTCTCTTCTTTTTTATATTTTTCTTTTAATTCGGGATTCTTTTTTACAAGCTTTTTTATTCTTTTGTTTTTATTCCGTTTTTTTTCAAATATATAATTCACCCATTTGGTTAATAAAACAAGAAATAAAATTCCGATTGCGCAAATCAGATTTGCTTTTATCTCACATCTTTTGTATGCTTCTTTTTCTGTTACCGGAATTCTAAAATCATTTTCTGGATCACGGATAATTTGTATTACCTGGTTTTCTTTGTATTCTACACTTGGTTTAAAATTAAAGTCGCAAGACTGAATTAACTCTTCATTAAGCAACGTATATTTAATATGCACATAATAATGTATCCCACTTCTTCCACTAGTAGTTTTTATTGAACATTTTTTTACCACTGCATTTTCTATGATTCCATACTTTTCTAAACGTGAAAGCTTGTAATAATTTTTTCCTGACGAAAAAAGAAAAAATATTCCAAGACAAAGCCAGAGTATTTTCCAATAAAAATCTTTATTATACTTTTGTTTCATACGTGTCCTGTATTATTCCATTTATAATTTTTTTACCTTTTGACACAATCTGTCTTTAATACGATTCATTGCTTCTACATGCATTATCCAGTGGCGGGAAAACGGCATTTGAATAAGACCTTTAAGATTTTTTTCGCACCAGAAATCAATAAGCCAGACAGAGCTTTCTTCACGACTTACACAATTGGTCGCGGTAAGTCGCGCTTTATCTTCTTCTGTGAACTTCTTTTTTAAGTCTGCAAACTTTAGTTTTTTTAAAAGTTTGTCTGTTGAATTCATCACAGCCTTACAATAATCATACGTTGCTTTGATATCAAGCTTCTTTGAAAAATCAATCATCCTATCTGCGCTAAGTTCATTTCCTGTCGTGATGATTCTGGCGTTTGTTTTTTTCTTCCATCCACCAGTAAAAAAAATCTGCTCATCATTTAAAATCAATGTGTGTGCAACAATATCTTCTATGCGGAATATATGCCAGAGCGACCAGGCAAGTGTTGTATGATGAGTTCCATCGCCTTCTCCAAACGGAAGTTCGTAAAAAGCCTCAGGCGGAAAATTTTTTACGATAGATGTTATCTGATCAAATAATACGGAACGCAACTCAAGAAGAACTTTTATTCCTTCATTAAAAGTTGATTCTTTAGAAATCAGAGTCTGCATTTTTTTATTTTTGTCTGACCAGTCTTTGTTCATTTTTGTTATACCTTTTTAAATTTCCTGCTTAGCTTTTTCTTCTTCAAACCAAGCATCATCGCATCAACTTTAAAAACTGCATTTTCAAAAATCGTGGATGGATGTTTTAGATTATTTCTTATTACATACATACTTTTTTTATTCCTCCAAGCACCCCAACGGGGTTTTCACATAACATTTATTACGGCTGGCCCTCTGTAAAAAATAATTTAATAACAGCCTCGGGCTCAAAGTATCCCCAAAACACCTCGCAAAATGCATAGCCTTCAAACACCCAGCCTTCTATATTTTTATATTCAATATTCAGCCAGCGGCCTTCTATTCCGTCAATTATTTCTTTTTCTTCTGTAACATTTTTTACTTTTATGTATTTCCCGTCAGAAGAATCCTTTTCGGGAAGTTCCTCATCCTTATAGAATAAATAAATTTTTTTTGTTCCTTTGGTACCTGGTTTATCTCTGACAAATAATCTCTCTTTTACCTTAAACCATTCGGCTTCTTTAACTGTTCTGATAGTCCATTTTCGTCCCGAGCTTTCTATCTGACCTGCAATAGACCATATTCCTTTTTCATATAAATCACATTCATTTTTAAAAGCCCGCATATAACCTGTCTTACCTTCAACTTCAACATAAAATAAATATGGATTTTTCCAGTCATCGCTTATTATTTTTACAATTTCCTTTATATTAATAATCTTACCTGAGCAATCATCAATTAAAGGAAAATCAATGCCTTCCTGTTTTATTACATAATCTGATGCAAATAGCAGTTCAAAGTCTTCCCACAATGATTTATAATCTTTAGGAACATCACAATCCTCTGCCATCTTTACAGTCTGAACATGTTTTCTGCGGATAACTTTTAAATCATCGTAAGTTTCTTCAGAAATAATAGAACCATTCCCATTACCATAATTCTGAGCATATACTGAATATAAACTAAAAATCAAAAAAAGAATTAATACGTTTTTTTTCATATTTTAAAACCCTGCGCCTCAAGTAGCTGTTGTCCTTATAGCAATTATTATAAGAGCCAATTGAATAATTGTAAAATAGAAACTGCGTTAGGGCATGGAGCACCTGCGAAGCAGTCCACCGCAGGGAGAGAAGCGAGCGAGGAGGATGAGCGTTAGCGAAGTGCAGAACGCCCGACCCCGGTGGGCACGAAAGTGGCAGCCGGGGGAACGCCCCAAATTATTTCCCTACTTCTTTACAAAATTCATTACATCGACTTTTTCGAGAATGTCGAAGATGATGTTACCTTTTTTGATGTAATAGAGGGTGTGGCATTTTTCCCAGTGGACGCCTTTCTGGGTGCAGGTGCCGGCGTAGGAAAAACCGTATTCTTCGATTTCGGCTTGAATCAATTTTGGAGTGCAGGTCTTTTTCTTTCCCTGCCTGTCGCGCCAATTGCTCAGGTGTACGGGAAGAATTGAAAGGACGCCGTCTACTTTTTCCCACAGCGCGATATCGTCATAAAGTTTTTCGTTTGTGTTTGCGTAATTCATCAAACCCCCTATTTCATTTACACGCAATGTATACCTCAATCTAATACATTTCTTCCCGTATTTTTCTCATCCTCGCCCATACATTATCACCATAGTTACTGAGCATAACCGTTATCATTCCATTATTGGGATTATATTCGGAAATAGCGCTTACTCCATCATCGCATCCCTGCATGTACACGTAATCTTGTCCTTTGGGATTGTCGATAATCCACACTCCAAAACCATAATATCCTTCTTCCGGGTCTTTACCATCCCCGCTTTGCCTGGAAAACATTTGATTTACCGTTTTCTCTGAAAGAAGTTTATGCTCTAAAAGTCCATCCCAAAACTTCACAATGTCTTCTACTGTAACAAATGCACCTCCGTCACCTGTACCCTTCGCACCGACAGAGTAAATATTAGTACGGTAATCGTCTGTATCAGAACAGTAGATATAGCTGTTCGCACATTTCGCAGGGAGTTTGTCGAAGGAATAATATCCTGTATTGCTCATTCTACATCTGTCAAAAACATTCTGCTTAAGATATACATCAAAATCCCCACCCGAAATCTTTTCAATAATCATAGCCAGCAATACATACCCGGTATTATTGTACTGAAACTTTTCTCCCCTGTTGTACATCATTGGCTTATCAATAAACAGGGGAAGCATGTCCCGATTATGCCTGATTCGGTAATTGGGATAATCAGTCCACAACGCCTCATAATCATCCATAACTGATTCATCAAAATAATCAGGAACACCGGAAGTGTGATTCAAAAGCTGTCTCACCGTAACACAGGGATCAATCTGTCTCAGATCAAAATCCAGAATCGTGCCGATAGTATCTTCG
>CAJORB010000052.1:0-2445 GCA_905236565.1 uncultured Treponema sp.
AATATTACATTAAAGCGAATTGGTTGTCAAGCTTAAGATAACAAATTCTATTCCCTTGAAAATGTGAGCGTTGAAGACCTTGATAAAGAAAGCTTTGATATTTTCCACCGTGAAGCAATCCGCAGTGGAAGAATGAGTAAGGATGACTTGAAGCTTTCGAATCAGGATTTTTCTGTTGGTGTTCCTGTGCAAATTAGTGTTTATAAAGATAAACTTTATATCAGCAATGATTGCGTGTTTCCTACAAACTGGACGGCAGAGACTTTAATGCAGAAGCATCGTTCTTTGCCGCATAATCCTGATATTGCGAACTCATTCTATAGAGCTGGTTTTATAGAAAGCTGAGGACGCGGTATAGAAAAGATTTGTAATCTATGTAAGGAATATGGAATTCCTGTGCCTGAATATACAGTTCATTCAAATGATATTATGATGATGTTTAAGATAAATGAGCCTGTAAATGAGCCTGTAAAAATGGTTTTTGCGGTTATTACTAAAAATCCTAATTTGTCAAAGGAAAAGATTGCAGAAAGAATTGGAATGTCGAGAGCAACTGTAACAAGAGCTTTAGCAAAGCTGATAGAAAACGGTACTATACAACGCGTTGGTTCTGACAAAACTGGACATTGGGAAATTGTAAAGAAGTAGAAAATAAACTTGCAAAATCATCGCTTCTATAATATAGTTTGTATACAAACTAATTATCCGAGGTGATGTATGAATATTAAGGATGTTGTAAAAGTAATTGAGGCTTCTGAATGTGCGCAGATTGCGACTTTTGGAAAAGATGAAACAGAAGACTTTCCAGAAATTCGTGCGCTATTAAATCTTGCAAATCCAAAGCAGTATCCAAAGCTTAAGAACAAGGCTATTTCTGTCGACGGCGAAACTGTTACGATTTATTTTTCGACAAATACTTCGTCTCGAAAAGTAAGTCAGATTCGAGAAAATAATAAAGTGTGCCTTTATTTTGTTCAGCCTAAAAAATTTAAAGGCATTTCTGCAATCGGAACAATCGAAGAAGTTACTGACATGGATGTAAAAAAAGATTTCTGGCAGACTGGATGGCTTATGTATTATCATAAGGGCCCGACAGATCCAGATTATACGCTTTTAAAATTTACTTCAAAATACATGCACTGCTGGGGAAATCTTGGGATTCATAATTTTGGTGAACCGGTAAATTCAAATTAAGGACGGATAATGAAAAACGGTCGTACAGAGGGCGGAACTCTTATTTCTCAGATTCATCAGATAAGCCAGCGTGTGTGGTATGATGTTTTAAGTCAGAACGGACTTGAAGATCTTGCAGGTGCGCGCGGCAGGGTGATTTTTGCGTTGTGGAATGAAGATAAGATTCCGATTAAAAAGCTTGTAGAAAAAACGAGTCTTGATAAAGCAACACTCACGGGAATCATCGACCGTCTTGAGCGCGACGGATATGTAAAAAGAATTCCAAGTCCTGATGACAAACGTTCCATACTCATATTACGAACCGGAAAGGATGAAATTTTTAAATCAAAAATTCCAAAAGCATCGGACCAGCAGAACTCTCTTTTTTACAAAGGATTTTCAAAAAGCGAAATAAAGGAATTTGAAAATTTTCTTAAACGCATTCTGGAAAACTGCAAAGAAGCTGAAGAAAGGATTTGAGTTAATTCAATTTACAAACTGCAGATTGTAAAATATAATGCTTATCTGATTGCAGACTTTTGTTTCACTGGGATGTATAGACAGATGATGATTATCGAAGTTAATGAAAAAAACATTTCTGATGCCGCAAAGATTCATTCCGTTTCATGGCAGGAATCACACCGTTCTTTTTGCGAAAACGAGTTTGTTGAATTGCACAATCCAGAGCATCAGCTTGAATATCTTTTAGAAAAGTTCAAAAGCGGCTATAAGATTTTTATGCTTTTGGATACTGAGCCAGTCGGGATTGTGTCTGTAAAAGAAAATCTGATAGAAGATCTTTATGTTCTTCCTAATATGCAGAACAAGGGCTACGGCACAGAACTTTTGGAGTTCGCATGTGCAAAGTGCGTCGGAGTGCCGACACTCTGGATTTTGGAGAACAATGTGAATGCCGCCCGACTTTACCGCAGAAAGGGTTTTGCAGAAACAGGCCGTCGACAAGCTATAACAGAAAATCTTGATGAAATTGAGTTTGCAAAAGAAGTTGTAGAAATCAGTTAGCGATTGGAGCCACGGTAGCAGCCGAAGGTTGCGTACGGCCACTTAGGGAGCGACGGCTGAAAGCCGGCAAAATGCTCCAGTGGAGCATTTTGAGCGAGTCTCCGAGCAGCTGTGCTGCGAAGGCTAGGGGAGCGCCCTTAATCTTTGATTTTCCCTCTTAGTGCCAAAATAATTGACAGTACCTCTTTACAATGATAAAATATTTATCACTTTATTTTAAAACAAGGAAAGATTTATGAAAAATAAGAT
>CAJORB010000053.1:0-7721 GCA_905236565.1 uncultured Treponema sp.
GACATGAAAGAGGCCGTTAAACTCATGCGAACTTTCGATTGTAGAAACATCCTGCGGCTGTTCGACTACACAGATTATAGAGCGGTCGCGCATTGTGTCTGTGCAAATCGGACACGGATCGTCTTCTGTCCATGTGCCGCAGACAGAACATGGTTTTATTTTTTCCTGGAGGGTATTTAACTGCAGGGCAAATTTTTTTACGTAAGAAGTGTCGGCTTTTAAAATAAAGTTTACGAGGCGGCCGGCTGATTTTTTTCCTATACCCGGAAGGCGTGAAAAACTTTCTGTAAGTTCGTCGATTGCGTTCATGATTAAAGCCCCGGGATTCCCATTGATGATAAAACTGGTCCGTATTTTTCTTTTAATTCTTCTGCAATTTTTGTCATTGCATCATGATGAGCTGCAATGATTAAATCCTGAAGCATCTGTACATCACGTGGATCTACACAGACCGGATCAAGTTTGATCGAAGTAATTTCGAATTTTCCGTTTACGGTAACGTTTACGATGTTGCCGCCGGAACTTCCTGTTGCAGTAATATCACGCATCTGTTCCTGAATGTTTCCGAACTGTTCTTTCATCTGATTAAGATTTTTTAACATATCGAATGGATTCATTATACTCCTCCCACAATGTTTCCTTTAAAAACGCTGCATAATATGTCTACCTGCTTTGGAATCGTTACAGGTTTTTTGTTCTGTTCAGTTTCAAGTAAAGTTATGTTAAAGCTTACGTTCTGTCCGGTAAAGCGCGAGATACATTCTGCGATGTCTCGGTTTTTTGCATCAAGTTGTGATTTCTGGAAAGCTGAATCGATTGTAGTCGAAACGGTGTTGCCTTCGATTTTCCATTCACCTGTCTGCATAAGACCTGCGCTTATGAATGCGTCTTCGAGTGAAATTGCTGCAATTACCTTTGCCTTAATTTTATCTGCTTCTGTGGCTGCCGCTGTATTTTGAGGCGGCAGGGCACCGCCATTATAAAAAGGGTCTGTTTTAGGTTGCGCTTGAGGCGGCGCAAATGATGCGTCCGGGTTTTCGGTTTGAGCGTCAGTTGCCTCTGTCTCGCGCGAACTTTCTATCGGAGAACCTGCCAGCGCAGAAAATGTTGCCATCTTTGGAGCACCCGGGATTGGGTCTGGAGCAGACGGTGTCTGTAATTGCATGGCTTGAGGCTGTGCGCTCTGTGAAAACTGCGACTGAGTGTTCTGTGAAGCCGTGTTAAGGTTTGAAACTTGAGTTTGAGCTTGAGTGCCTGAAATTTGTGCGCCCTGCATTAAAAGTGCCTGTGCATTGTCGATTGCTTTTTTAACTTCGACAGGGCTTACATAATCAGAAAGCCAGCACAGTTTACTGAATGCAAGTTCTATTTCGTAACGTGGTGAAAGTGAGTAGCGTATGTCACGATAGAGATTTAAGAATAAAGAAAGCGCTCTTTCTATCTGGATAGAATTCCATCCTGATAAAACTTTTTTACTGTAGCGTTCTGCTGCCTGACCCAAAAGCGATTCTTTTGTTATTCCGTGTTTAATAAGAAGAAGACTTCTTAAATAATCAGAACAGTTTGTGATAAGCTGGTCGATTGAAATTCCAGACTGAAGGAACGCATCAAGTTTTTCTGTTACGCTTACATTGTCTGCATCGATGCAAGCATCAAAGATTTCGTTTAAGCGTTCTGTTCCGACAAGCCCGAGCTTATCGCGGATTTTTTCATAAGTAATATGTCCTTCGCTGAACGCTGCAACCTGATCAAAGAGAGTGTATGCGTCGCGCATACTTCCTGTTGATTCGCGTGCAATCCAGTAAAGTGCTTCGTCTTCTGCAGTAATTCCGATATCTTTGCATGCAAGTTCAAGCTGTTCTTTAACTTTTTCAATCGGGACAAGACGAAAGTTAAACTGCTGACAGCGGCTTTTAATCGTTGCCGGAACTTTTTGCAGTTCAGTTGTTGCAAAAATAAAAATTACATATGGTGGTGGTTCTTCGATTGTTTTTAAAAGCGCATTGAATGCACTTGTTGTAAGCATATGAACTTCATCGATGATATAGATTTTGTAACGGCATGAGTTTGGCGGAAACATTACTTCGTCTTTAATCTGGCGGATGTCATTTACGCTTGTATTTGACGCACCGTCGATTTCGATTACATCAAGACTTGAGCCTTTTGTAATTTCCTGACATGTTGAACATGTTCCGCATGGAGTTGCAGTTGGTCCTGACTGACAGTTGAGGGCTTTTGCAAGAATGCGGGCTGTTGATGTTTTCCCGCAGCCGCGTGGTCCTGTAAAAAGATACGCGTGTGCAATTTTTCCTGTTTCAATTGAATTTTTTAAAGTCGCCGCAACAAATTCCTGGCCTATAAGGGCGTCAAAAGTCTGTGGTCGGCGTCTGGTTGCTGTTACTTCATATGCCATATTCATACTATAGCGCAAATTCGGCTTATAGTCGAGTAGAGAAATTTACGGGTTTTCTGCTTATTTTACACGCATTTCAAAAACTCCGTCCCATTTTGCAGGTGGCGGGGAAATCTTAAAATGACGGATGCGGTCAATAAAGATTTTGCTTGGCATGTCGTTGTATTTTTTATAGCATGCCATAAAATATTCTGAACTTTTTTCCCACTGCTTTTTTCTGTAAAAATAAAGGCCGCGTTCAAAAAGTGTTTTTATTTCCAGAAGTTTTGCAGATGATTTTGTCTTAAGCTGTAAGATTTCATAAATACGTACAGGTTCTGTTTTGCCTTTAACCGTTATAAAGTCAAGCTCGCGGCAGATGAAGCTGTCGTTAAGTTTTTCGTAAACTGCTTCTGTGATTATTGCCTTAGAACCGTATGCTTTATTTGCTCCTTCGAGGCGGTTGGCAAGGTTTACTGTGTCGCCGATAGAAGTAAAGTCCATTCTTGTTTTAGAGCCTACAGAACCAAATACGACGTTTCCTGTGTTGATTCCGATACCCATCTGGATTACATCGTCTCCCGATTCTTTAGAAAGCTGCTGCTGTTCTTTCATCGCGGTTCTTATTTCCATTGCGGCTTTGCACGCGTTGTATTCTTTTCTAGGGCCGGCAAAGAATGCCATCATTTCGTCTCCGACAAACTTGTCGATGTCGCCGCCGTTTTTAAGGATGATTTCTGTTTCTAAATCAAGATAATGATTTAACATCGAAACTATTTCTTTTGGAGCGCGTCCTTCGCATAATGTCGTAAAACCGCGGATATCCGTAAACAAAAAGCACAGTTCACGACTCAAGCTTTTTTTAGATTCGTTGTCTGCGTGCTTGAGTGTAGAAAAAGAAATGTATGGAACTGTTCCGCGTATCAAAGTAACCATGTCGCTTATTTCATTTGAGAGGTCTTTGATTTCGTCATGAGTTTTTATTACGTCTTCAAATTGAATTGTCTCAGGTAAAACTTTTCCTCTTCCAGAAAGCAGAGTCGAAAGTGAGTTGGAAGTTTTTCTTACATTTGTCCTTAAAAGAAGAAGTGGATCTGCAATATAATCTGCAAGGAATAAAGTTAAGATTACCGAAAGATATAAAAAGACTGCAGAGAGTGCAAAGACTGCAACCTTTGTCTGAAAGTATGGCTTCATCAGAACATCTTCTCTGTAAGTAACGATTGTAAATCCTACAAGCTTTGAACCTGCCTGGCGTGTAAGCGTAACAGGGTAAATAAATTTACATGTTCCGTATGTCTTGTTGTAAACAGGAGTTTTTCTGTATGCGCCTGTTTCATATCGTTTTAAGTAGTCGCGTGCCTGTTCTTCTGTAAGCGATTTTTCTTCCTGAGGAATTGCAGATGCTTTAGAAGTAGTGTAGGCAAGAACGTCAAACGGCGGAAGCTCTGTTTCTGCGTCGATTGATTCAAGATAGATATGAGCATTTACGCTTGAAATTATGATGTCGATTCTTTCAAACGGAGAATCTGCATAAGTGTTTGATTTTTTCTGCTGGCTAAAGAAGTAGGAAATCTTGTCGTTTTTACCTTCTGCAGTTTCGTAAATTGCTGCTGTCTGTTCTGCGTGAGTTCTTCCTGCATCTGTAACGGTTTCTGTAATGAGGTTTTGATATCTTCGTAAAATCAAAACCATAAAAGAAAAAAGAATGACTGTAATTGCACCGATTATCGAAAGTGTAAGCTTTGTCTTGATGCTTATCTTCTTTTTCTTTTTATCTTCTTCTTCGTTTTTAAGCTGCTTAAATTCTGCGTATTCTGTTGTGTTTATTCTTCTGTATGTAATGCCTGTTATGCTTAGTGCAAGATGCGCAAGAACTGCAAAAACAAAGAGCGTGTAGATGTATCGCGGCAGCTGAATGAACCAGAGACTTGTATTTGCGCAGATAATCATGCACGAAATTGAACAGAACAAATATAATGTAAGTGAAACTAGAACTAAATAATAAAGTATTTTATTTGAAATCTTTTTTACAAAAATCGAAGTAATTAAAACGATTACTGTTGCAGGTAAAAAATAAACTGAATAAAAAAGAAGCTTTAATATAGGTGCGTAAAAGTTTGCGTCTTTTACAAGTGGAATTAAAAAAGGAAATAAAAGTGTGTGCGGGGTTTCGGTATCGTAAAGATTAACCTGCATCATGCTTAACGGACAGCAGAAAAGCACCGTTATAACAAGTGCAGGAAAAATTCTACAGAAATAAAAAAAGAATTTTGTTTTATTAATCTTTACCATTTATTTATTTTTGTTCAGACGGTTTTTTCTTTGCGTCTGCTACAGCTTTTGCCATTTTAGCTTTTGCAGCTTCCATGTCATTTACCATAAGAATAGGCTGTCCTGTAGCATCAAGTGTATCACGCCACAAAGAACCTTCTGGGTTAACTGCATTTCTGTGCTGTGTAACCATCTTGATAGGAAGGTGAACAAACTTGTCATGAACAAGTCCGATAACAAGCTTTGTTTTTCCTGCCATTGCAGCATGAACTGCATTGTTACCAAGGCGTTCGCAGTAAACAGAGTCTGATGCAACTGTAACTGATGCGCGGATCTGGTACCCCGGGTCAATGTATTTAAGGTTAATTTCGATTTTCTTTTCTTTGAAGTATTTTTCGATCTGTGCTTTAAGGTAAACACCGATGTCTGCAAGTTTTTTGTTTCCAGATGCGTCTGTTGCGTTTGTGCTTGTAAGTAAATCCTGTCCTGCACCTTCAGATACTACGATTACTGCGTGACCACGTTTTGCAAGACGACGTTCAAGACATGCAAGGAAACCGTTTTCTCCTTCGAGTTCAAATGGAACTTCTGGAATTAAACAGAAGTTTGTTTCGTGGCTTGCGAGAGTTGCTGCTGTTGCAATAAATCCTGCTTCGCGTCCCATAAGTTTTACAAGACCGATTCCGTTAATCTGACTTGCAGCTTCCATGTGGATTGCAGCGATAGCTTCTTTTGCTCTCTGAACTGCTGTTTCAAATCCGAATGAACGGTCGATGAACATAAGGTCGTTGTCTACAGTCTTTGGGATTCCTACAACTGCGCATTTGTAACCGCGTTTTTCTACTTCGCATGCGATGTCATAAGAACCGCGCTGTGTTCCGTCGCCGCCGATGATGAAAAGCATGTTGATGTTGTCGCGTTCGAGACAGTCAACGATTTCGCCGACTCTCTGTCCGCCACCGCGGCTTGTACCAAGATATGTACCGCCGATTTTGTGAATTTCGTCGATTAAATAGCGGTCAAGGTCAATTGGTTCGTATCCTTCTTCTGCAAAGAAGCCGTGGAATCCGAACTGGTAGCCCTTTATTGTTTTTACGCCGTAACGTGTGTTAAGACAGCGTACGATTGCGCGGATAACGTCGTTTAAGCCAGGACAGAGACCGCCGCATGTGCAGATTCCGGCTTTAACGTGTTTAGGGTCAAAGTATATTTTTTCGCGAGGTCCGGCTTTTTCCATGAGGTTTGTCATGTCGAGCGGATCGTTTGCCTTATCTCCGGAAACATAAATGTTGTTTCTGATAAACTGATCGTCCCTGACATAATTTGCCCTGTTGTCGCCGATTACGCGAGAAAGTTCGATAGGTGAATCAACTGTACAAGTTCCTAAAGATTCAATTGAAAAATCCAATGTATCGCCCATGAAAAAACTCCTGATTTTACTATATAAATAGGTAAGTTTAATTAGAATATCCTAAATAAGGCCAGTTATTCAAGTAGTTATTTACTTAAGGCGGAATAAAACAAATGCCGTTTTCTGGTTCATTCAGCCTTAAAAAATATAAAAAATACGGGGTAAATTGAAAAATTCTATTAATATGTGTATAATAGAAAATTATGGATTTACTTAAAAAATTGGAACAGTGCGAAAAACGATTTAAGGAAGTTTCAGAACTTGTTCAGTCGCCGGATCTGGTAAAGGATCCGAAAAAATACAAGGATACTATGCGCGAAAACGGATATCTTACAGAAGTATGCGCATTGGGAGATGAGTATAAAAAAGTTCTTTCCGGAATCGAAGACGCAAAACGCCTCATCACAGAAGAAGATGATGTTGATATGAAAGAAATGGCACGCGAAGAGTTAAAGGAACTCGAAGAACGTCAGCCGAAACTCGAAGAAGAAATAAAACTTAAATTAATTCCGCCTGACCCGCTTGATGAAAAAAATATTATTCTTGAAATACGAAGTGCAGCAGGTGGAGACGAAGCAAGTCTTTTTGTTCGTGACCTATGGGAAATGTACTGCCATCTTGCAGAACGCAAAGGCTGGAAAACAGAAACGATGGAAGCTCAGGAAACAGAAGTTGGTGGCTTTAACAAAATCGTAACTAATATTTCAGGAAAATTCGTATACGGAACATTGCGATGGGAATCGGGCGTTCATAGAGTTCAGCGTGTACCACAGACAGAAAGCCAGGGAAGATTGCAGACTTCTACTGCAACAGTTGCGGTTTTACCAGAAGCAGATGAAGTTGATATTCAGATTAACCCGAACGATGTTCGCGTTGACGTAATGCGTGCCGGTGGACCTGGAGGACAGTGTGTTAATACGACAGACTCTGCCGTGCGACTTACACATATTCCGACGGGACTTGTTGTAATTCAGCAGGATCAGAAATCACAGATTAAAAATAAAGAAAAGGCGTGGTCAGTTTTGCGCGCACGACTTTTTGATCTTGAACAGAGTAAAAAAGATGCAGAGAGATCTGCTGCGAGAAAGAGTATGGTTGGAAACGGAGATCGTTCAGAAAAAATCCGCACATACAATTATCCTCAGGACCGCGTAACAGATCACCGCATTAACTATAGTGCTCATAATCTTCCGGGATTTATGATGGGAAACATGGATGACATGCTCGATGCTTTAAACGTTTATGCAAAAGAAGAACAGCTTAAAGCAGATATAACAGAGATGGGCGCATAAAGATAACATGAATAAGAGAACAGTATTAATCATTGATCAGGATCAGATAAATGGAAGAATTCTCGCAAATATCCTGCAGGATGAAGACACTCTTATTCTTGTTACAAATGAAGCAGAAGCTTCAAGAATTTTAAAAACAAATTACAAAAGAATTTCTGCAATCATTCTTGATCTTGAGATGCCTTCGACAGAAGACGGTTATAAAGTTCTCGAAAAAATTCATGCAGATAAAAATTACGCAAAAATCCCAATCGTTGTTTCGAGCCAGATTGGTTCTGAAGAGGAAGAAGAAAAAGCCCTCTCGCTCGGTGCGCACGATTTTATTTTTAAACCGTATAAACCAGAAATCATC
>CAJORB010000054.1:0-11541 GCA_905236565.1 uncultured Treponema sp.
AAACATTTCCTTGGAAAATCGAATTGCCACCGACAGAAATTGCTCCGGTTGTTGAAATCGTTCCTTGAAAAGTAGAGTTGCCTGTAACAGATATTTCTGCAAGTCCAGAAATATTTCCTTTGAAGACTGTATTTGTCGAAGTTCCTGTAATCAAAGCGGCTGTGGTACTTGAATTATAGTTTTTTACAGTACTGTCAAACGTTACTGTGTTTCCTGCAGTTAGTGTAAGTTTATTTGCTGCAGCTTCTGAGTTTATTTCTGCAGCACCATGGTATGCCTGTGTCGAAGTTGTAGAAACAGTTCTTAATGCATTCCCAAAAGTAATTTTACCTGTTATATCAATTGTTTTTGCAGTGACATTTCCACGAAGGGTAGTAGAAGTTGCAGACGCTGTTATATCAAAACCGGTTGCATCTATTCTGCTGTTGAATGCTAAAGTTCCGCCTGAAGAAGTAAAAGCACAATCTGCTGTTGCTGTAACAATACCTGTATAACTCTGCGCACCAGTTGTAGTGATGTTTCCGCCGATAGAAGATGTTCCTGTTACAGAAAGTGATGTTCCTCCTGTAATCGAAGAAGAAGTGTTGAGTACAAATTTTCCTGCGACATTAACAGCATCGCCGAGTGTGTGCCCTGTTCCGTTTACAGTAAGATTGTAATAATCATTTCCTGTGTTTGTGTTATCGATTACAACTGCGCCTGTATCAAAGTAAACTGTTCCGTGTGCGTTGTCTGCTACGGCAGAAGGAGTTGCTGCATTGTTTTTAAGTCTTCCTGTTGATGTATATGTAATCGTTCCATAGTTTACGACAGGTGTTGCATCAGAAAGAATGAGATCTGCGCTTGCAGAAAAATTTAATTTTGAAGTTGTGTCTGTATTTGAGTCACCAATCTGAATTTTCGTAATGCTAAGATCTGATGCTCCAGAAAACTCAGGCCAGTTTGTCGTTTTATTTGCTGAACCGACTAAAGCGTCATCAGTGCTTGAAAACTGTCCCGGATAAGAAGTTGCAGTAATCCATGTTGTTCCGGTTGTTTTCATCTGCCAGTTTGATGCAGTTTTCCATGCTGCACTTGTTCCGCCTCTCCATCTGTATGATGAACCGATGTCCCAGTTGATGTTGTTTCCGAGGTTTACATTGGTGCCGGTCGGCGTAATTAAATTTACAGAGCTCGAATCTTTAACAGTTACATTTGAAACAACAGCATTTGCAGAAGCTACGTCGATGGTCCACTGTGTTCCGTCTGTTGAACTTTGCAAAGCCGTTCCTGCTGCTGTAAATGTTCCGCCTATAGTCTGAGTTTTTCCTGCTTCGAAAGAAAGTGAAGTGCCTGTAGTTGTAAGGTTATTAAAATTATTGCTTCCTGTTATCGAATCTTTTACCGTTACAGTTGATGTTCCCGGTGTGATTGTTTTTGACGAAGGGTTTGCCCAGTTGTTTACGTTTATTGTAACAGCGCCGGATAATGTAGTGTTTCCGTAAAGAGTAAGAGTTGAAGTACGAATTACATCTCCTGCAAATGTTGCAGTCGTCGCATTTGAGTTGGTTCCGATTGTAAGATTGTTTCCGTCAGAATCTACATTACCGGAGAATGTTACGCTTGTTGCATCAAATATTGTATTACCTGTTAAAGTTGTGTCCCCTGTAAACGCTGCATCTCCTGTAGAAGTAACATTACCTTCGATTGTCGAAGTTCCGCTGATGCTGATAGAAGAAACTGATGTTGTACTTTTAGCTGTAAAATCTCCGTCGGCTGTTACATTGCCTGCAGTGATAGTTCCTGCAACATAAAAATCATTTGTTTTTACATTACCCGCAGTAAAGTTTCCGGAAACATAAAGGTCGTTTAATGGACGTGTATTACCGCATGAAGTTGCAACGCTTAAATTTGTTTTTGCAGTTCCTAAAGGGTTACCGACAGTAAGTGATGATCTGTGAGATACATGACTTTCTACATTTCCTGTAAATGCAACAGAACCGTTATCTGGTGTTATAAGCTGAACGTCACTCAATAAAAGAACTTCGTTTGCAAAACTCTGATTACCAGAAGTTGTCGTAATTTTTAATAACGAACCTGTGCTTGATAAAGTACATTCATCCTGAATTTCAAAAGATGCTGCTGTCATGTCGCTTGTAAAAAGACATGGCTTTTCAAAGACAAGCGCGCCGGAACAGGTAATTGCAGAGGCCCCGGTTGATTCGTAATTATATTTTACTGTAAGGTCTCCAATCGGATCTGTAGAACCGATCGGGCCGTTGTTTACCGTAATCTGATCTCCTGCATCAAGAATTAGATCTGAGGCAGCGGCAGATGGAGTGCTGTCGATTGAGCCGTTAAAGGTCATTGCTCCTGATGAGGTTAATGTTATGTTGCCGTCTAAGATTATGCTGCCGTTAAAGGTCATGCTTCCTGTCGAGCTAATTTTTTTTCCGATGTAGAATGTTGTTGTGCCACTGCCGGCTGCAAGGTTTCCAGTAACTTCCGGCGCGCGGGTTGCTGCAGAAGGGATGTAGATTTCTGAAGCCGTATTTAAATTTGTTATATCTGTAATTCCAACCCAGTTTGCTACATTGTTCCAGGCTGTGTTTACAGAACCAGTCCAGTAAGGGCTGTCAGGAACGATAGAAGCTTGAGCAAGAATATTGCTTCCATTTTTTATTGTAATATAAATTGAATCTGACTCAGAAAATGTTCCTGTGTATGTTACATCAAAATCTTCTGATGTTACGTCTTGAGAAAAAGTTATTGTTCCAGAATTTGTTCCATTTGATATTGCAACTCCTGCAAGTTTAAAAGAAGGCGGAGTAGTGTCTAAAGGAGTTACAATTTTAATTTCATAAGAAATCGGTACTTCAAGATGAGAAGCTTCTGTGCACGAAAGAGTTATCGTACTTTTTTTTGCACTTGTAAATGCTGAGCGTGTTGTGTTTGAAAGTGAACATGCAACTGTAATTATATTTGTAGAAACTCCGGTGATGGAAAGGTTTGAATCACTTGTTCCGACCGGAAGTTCAATTGAACCAGTTCCAGAAATTGCAAGACCGCCGGTTCCGCTGCCTGCAGAATATGTTGCACCAGATGCATCTATTTTTACACCGTTACTTATTGTAAGTGTGTGAGAAAGGTTGTCAGAGTAGTCGAGAGTTCCGTTGATTGTGAGAGTTCCGGGACTTGCACTTGTGTCAACGATTTTAACATTCGCTGCACATGCGGTGGCGTTGTTAAAGATAAAGTCATTACATGTAAGGTTGTATCCGTTTAAGTCAATTGTAATTATTTCTGAGCCGGATGTAACAACAGGTGCTGTAGTTTTTTCAAAAGAAAAAATTATATCGTTTACCGTTACGTCTGCATCAAGCTTTATGTTTGCAACGTTTTCTCCGGTAAAGTAAAGGTTGTCGCCTGCTCCCGGAGTTTCCGGTGTAGTAAGATAGTCCCATACTGTTCCTGCAGCATTAAGTTTTTTCCATATAAATTCAGAAGTTGCTGTAACCATTCCGCTTGAAAAATCATAAACCTCTGCTGCTTCTCCGGCTTCGTTATAAATATATTCACTTGCAGAAATTACAGCTGCATTTAAAAGTAATGTGGCAGCGATAAAAAAAGCCTTTCGTGAGAATTTTCTGCATAATGTCATAATGTCAAAATTTAATAGAGAAAACAAAATGCTTTCCTCCGGTTTCTATATTATATAGTATACTACTTCTTTTCGATTATCGGAATTTATACCATCAGACCTTAGTGCTACTATACATATTTTTCGTATATCTTTTTAAATATAATTTGTGAATTTCGTTCAATTATGATATTATTGTTAATATGATACCCTCTCACAATAAAAAAAATTATATGGATAAACATAAAATTCTGCATCTTACGCACAAAATGGCAAAATATGTTTGTTTTTTTGTAAGCGGAATAATTGTAACAACTTTTTTGATTTGTGTTGCAATAAAATGTCTGAGACTTATCAAGGCTAATTCAGAAAAATCGTCTAAACAGGCATCTGAAATGCTTGTGCATGAATATGAACTTATTTCAAAATATCTTTTTGAAGGTGCATGTTCAGAATTAAAACAATTTTCAAGAAGCAGAACTCTTCTTGCTTTAAAGACTAAAAGCGAAAAACAGAAATGGTT
This sequence comes from uncultured Treponema sp., assembly GCA_905236565.1. Taxonomy (GTDB): domain Bacteria; phylum Spirochaetota; class Spirochaetia; order Treponematales; family Treponemataceae; genus Treponema_D. The sequence continues at coordinate 4,143 of CAJORB010000054.1, forward strand.
TGTAGATCATATTGCGGACAGACCAGAATTTTTTCATAACATAATTTATTCAGATTTAAATGGTGATGCGATTGCTGCAAATAACGTAGAATTTAATATTGCGGACCGGACATATTTTAAACAGATTGTTTATGAGGGAAGAAAAGATGCAATCGGAGGCCCGGTAGATTCTCGGGCAACAGGAGAAAAAGTTGTTGTCGTAGCTCAGGGCATGTATAATCTTGACGGAACTTTAAATGGTGTTGTATGTGCAACTGTAAAACTTTCTACGCTTGTAGGGCTTACAGATAAACTTAAAATTAAAAATGAAGGGCGTTTCTTTATAATCGGTGACGAAGGAAAATTTGTATGTCACTATGATGAAAATTATCTTGGAAAAGATTATCAGCCGAACAATTCAAAGTATGCAGATTTTGGTTCCGTATTTTTTTCGCGTGTAAGACGTGGTGTTTTTAATACGATTTCTTCTGAAGGCAGAGAGATATCTGTTTATCTTGAACCTATCGAAAGGACAGACTGGACATGCGGAATTACTGTAGACAAACAGAATCTTCTTCATACATACACACAGCTTAGACACGGTGTTGTTTCTGTAATTTTTGTTACGATAATACTCATACTTTTCCTTACAGGAATTTCTGCGATATTCGTTAACAGAACAAATCTGTGGGAAAGTTATTTTGATCCTCTTACAAATCTCTGGACCCGTCCTAAGTTTGAAAAAGAAGCGCAGCTTATGCTCGAAAAATTTAACGGTTCAAGATTTGCGGTGATGGAAATCGACTTTAGGGGATTTAAATTTATAAATCAGAGTTTCGGAAATAAAGATGCAGATAAAGTTCTTACAATCTGTGCAGACACTCTTTTAGCACGATGTAAGAGAACCGGAGCAATCTGTGGACGCGGTTATGCAGATCATTTTTATGCAATGGGAAAAATCGAAACTGTAATGGATTTTATGACCGATCTTGAAGACGCAGTAAACGAAATGGAAAACGAGCTTGCGGTTTTAGATCTTCCTGTTTATCCGAAATATGGTATAACATTTGTTCTTCCAGAAAAGCAGTTTTACAATGATCAGAAAACAATCCGCGATTTAATCGGTGAAGCATCTTATGCAAAAGGAACTATAAAAGAAAATCTTCTTCTTCGTTATGCTGTTTTCTCTCGTGCAATGGAAGAAGCAATTGAGCGTGAACAGCGCATCGAACGCCATATGGAAAAGGCTTTGGACAGAGGCGAGTTTTACGTTATGTATCAGCCTAAAATCGGTCTTCATGATGACAGGATTAAAGGTGCAGAAGCTCTCGTAAGATGGAACAGTTCTAATCCTAAGCTTGGAAACCTTAGTCCTGGAGATTTTGTTCCTGTCTTTGAACGTAATGGATTTATCGTAAAACTCGACTTTGAAGTTTATGAAATGGTATTTAAGTTCTTAAGGGCGCAGATTGATGCCGGTAATCCTGTCGTACCGATCTCGGTTAATATGTCGAGAAACCATTCTAATCCGGACAGGTTTGTAAAGGAATTTGTAAGGCGATTCAGTAAGTATGATATTCCGCCTGAGCTTATCGAAATAGAAATTCTTGAACGCGCCGCAACAGAAGGGGATTCTTACAATCTCATTCGTGTTACAGAAAAGCTGCATCAGCATGGATTTACAGTTGCAATGGATGACTTTGGAAGCGGGCAGTCTTCTCTTAATATGCTCAATGAAGTTCCGATTGATGTTCTTAAATTTGACCAGAACTTTTTGCGCCGTGATGAATCAAAGCAGAGTCATCAGAAAATGATTACAACCCTCATCGACCTCGGAAAACAGCTTAACAAGAGAACATTGTTTGAAGGTGTAGAAACTGTTGAGCAGCGTGATATGCTCAAGAGCCTTGATTGTGATCAGGTTCAGGGTTATTTCTATTCTAAGCCTCTGTTCGAAAAAGATTTTGTTGATTTTGTAAAAGGACATATCTGATACAGAAAAAAATATTACAGGAGTTTTTACTTTTTATGAAGAATACAAAAAATAAAAGTGCTCAGGAAATTCTTTCTACTCTTACGATTGATGAAAAAATCAGATTACTAAACGGTGTAGGCTCATGGCATACTTATGACGCAGATAAAAAAATTCCATCTGTGATGATGACCGATGGTTCACACGGACTTAGAAAGCAGGAAGATAACCAGATTGATATCAATGATTCTGCAAAAGCAACATGCTTTCCTACCGCAAGTTGTATTGCAAATTCCTGGGACCTTGAGCTTATTAAAGAAATGTCCGGGGCAATTGCAGACCAGGCTTTGCAGGAAGGTGTCGGAATTGTTTTAGGATGCGGAATGAATATAAAACGCTCTCCTATGTGTGGAAGAAACTTTGAATATTTTTCTGAAGATCCGCTTCTTGCAGGTTCTCTTGCAACAGCTTACATCGATGGAATGCAGTCAAAAAATGTTGGAACTTCTATAAAACATTTTGCATGCAATAATCAGGAAACAAGACGACAGACTTCTGACAGTATCGTAGATGAGCGTGCACTTCGCGAAATATATTTAAGACCTTTTGAAATTGCAGTAAGAAATGTTCAGCCGACTACAATTATGGCTTCTTACAATAAAATAAACGGAAAGTACACATGTCAGAATAAAAAAATAATTACAGACATTCTTCGCGGTGAATGGGGATTTAAAGGAACTGTAATTTCTGACTGGGGGGCTGCAATGTCGATGCCTGACTGTGTAAAGGCAGGACTTGATCTTGCAATGCCGGATTCTCATGGATATCAGATAAAGCTTTTACGCGACGCATATGATAAAGGAGAATTAACTGAACAGGAAATTGACCGCGCATGTTTAAAAGTAATCGAAGTTGTTTTAAAAACTACAGGTGTTAAAAAGACAACAGTTGATTATAAAAAAGCTCATGACCTTGCAAAAAAGATTGCCGCAAACTCTGCAGTGCTTTTAAAGAACGACGGACTTCTCCCGCTTTCTAAAAAACAGAAAGAGATTCTTGTAATCGGGCAGATGGCAGACGATGTAAGAATCCAGGGTGGCGGTTCAAGTCACATAAATGCTTTTACATCTCCAAATATTATTGAGTCGCTTACAAAAAAAGGTTTTAAAGTAAAATACGTTGCAGGCTATCCTGGAGATGATGTTGTAGAACAGACAGAGCCGACAGAAATACAGAGAATGGCACAGGAAGCAGTTGTAGCTGCAAAAGAAGCATCAGATAAAAACATTCCTACTTTATTCTTCTGCGGACTTACAAACAGAACAGAAGGTGAAGGCTTTGACAGAAAAGATATGAATCTCCCGCATGAACAGCTTTCTGTAATAAATAAAATCATCGAAATGAACAAGGATTTAATCGTAGTTCTTTTTGGAGGTTCTCCATTTGCCGTTCCTTTTGCAGACAATGTAAACGCAATGCTTCATATGTATCTTGCAGGAGAAGCAAGCGCAGAAGCATGTGCAGACTTACTTACAGGAACTGTAAACCCGAGCGGAAAGCTTTCAGAAACTTATCCGTTTTCAGAAAACGATCTTCCTTGTGCAGGAAACTGGGGCAATGACAGCCCGAGTGTAGAATACCGAGAAAGTATTTTTACAGGGTACAGATATTACGAAACATTTGATGTCCCTGTTAAATTCGAATTTGGTTACGGACTTTCTTATACAAAGTTTAAATATTCAGGACTTGAAATTTCTTCTGCGACTTACAATGCGGCAGATGCAGACGAAGCAATTGGAAATGTCGGTGCAGCATGTGGTTACGGAGAAAAACTTTCTAAGAGTAAAACAAATTTAAAAGTTAAATTTACTGTAAAGAATTCTGGAAAGGTTGCAGGCGCAGAAGTTGTTCAACTTTATGTAAAAAATCCTGCATCGGATTATATTCGTCCTGTAAAAGAACTTCGTGCATTTACAAAAGTTTATCTTGAACCTGGCAAATCAAAAAAGATTACGATTGAACTTGATGCAAAAGCATTCAGCCTGTATGACGTGAGTACACAGCAGTATATTGCACCAATCGGAATTTACGAAATCGAAATCGGTTCATCGGTAAAAGATATTAAGTTAAAGAAATCTGTAAAAGTAAAAGGCGTAAAATATGAACGTGATGACAAATCAAAACTCTCTTCATATTTCAGAAAGATAAAACTTTTTACACATGCAGATTTCGTTTCGCTTTATGGAAAAGATTTTCCTGTTGATCTTGAACCAACCCCAGGAACATTTACGATTTATAATTCTTTCTCAGAAGCCGCAAAACTTAACAAGACATGTAAAAAAATTCTTGATGGTGTAATAGAAAAGATAAAGGCAAACAACAGAAAGCTTGGTCGCTCCGATAACGATCCTGCATTAAAGATTGTAATCGGCGGACTTACAGAAAATCCGCTTGAGGGAATGGTTTTACTTGCAGGAGATGACTTTAAAAGAAATAGAGCAGACTTTATCGTAAATCTTGTTAACAAAAAAAGATTTGCCGCATTAAAATCGCTCTGGTCAAAAAAGTGGGATTAGTGTGATTTCTTAAAATCCATGATTGCGTCGATGCTCGAAATACATGCACCGCGCAATCCGTTTTTCTCAAGTGAATCAACGCCGCGTATTGTTGTTCCGTTTGGAGAGCATACTGCGTCTTTTAAAGCTCCTGGATGTGAGCCGGTTACCTGCTGGAGTTTTGCACTTCCAAGCATTGTCTGGCTTACAAGGCGGTATGCTGTATCGCGGGCGATTCCGTATTTAACTGCAGCGTCTGCATATGCTTCCATTACCATGTCCAAAAATGCAGGTCCGCATCCCGAGATTGCGCCGCCGATTCCCATAAGAGAAGAAGGTAATTCTTCTACAGTTCCGAGCGTAGAAAAAAGCTCGGTTATTTCCTTTCGTTCAGCCTGCTCTAAAGAATTTTCTTTTTCGAAAATCAAAACGCCTTCACCGACCATGGCAGGAGTGTTAGGCATGATGCACTGTATTCTTACGCTTTTATCGAGTTTTGAGCTGAATGAATCAAAGACCCATCCTGCAGCTACAGAAAGTAAAACTTTTCCTGCAAGGTGAGATTTAATCTGAGAAAGGACGTCATCAATCTGGTAAGGCTTGCAGGCGATGATTAAAGTTCCGCATTTTTTTACAAGTTCAACTAAATCCGATACAGGAGTAAAGCCAATTTTTTCTGCATTGGTTTTTAACTTCTGCTGGTTTGGTGCGAATGCAAAGATTTTTTCCTTTGCAATTTTCTTTGAATTAATAAAGCCTTTTGCAATTGCCTGGGCCATGTTACCCATTCCGATAAAACCGATATTTTCCATAGTAATTTGATTATAAATTTGTTTGTTTTTTTAGTAAAGTATAATTTTTCTATTGCTATGCAGTTTGCATTGTGCTACTATCGATTCACCGAAGGAATAATAGCGATAGCTAAAAGAATAGGGGCAGATTTCTTTTGATTTCTGAATTGTTTTTATTAAAGGTGGTGGACTATGTTCGACCGCGAAGATTATGTTTCTGATTCTGACTGGGAAAAGTTTCTTGATTTTTCTAAAGAGCTTGAAACTCCAAATATCGTTATTAACCTTAATACAATCAAGAAAAATTATATAAAGCTGCGTGACTCTTTTCCTTATGCGCACATTTATTATGCGATGAAGGCAAATCCGGGAGAGCCTGTTCTTGAACTTCTTTCTGGGCTTGGTTCCAACTTTGATATTGCATCACGTTACGAGCTTGATAAAATTCTTTCTATGGGTGTTGAACCTCATCGTATCTCTTACGGCAATACAATTAAAAAGGCAAAGGACATAAAATATTTTTACGAAAAAGGTGTAAGAGTTTTTGCAACAGATTCAAAAGATGATTTAAAGGCAATTGCAGAAAATGCACCTGGTTCAAAAGTTTATGTTCGTATTCTTGTAGAAGCATCGCAGACAGCAGACTGGCCTTTAAGCCGCAAGTTTGGCTGTCATCCTGATATGGCTTATGATCTTATCGTTCTTGCACGTGACCTTGGGCTTGTTCCGTATGGAATTTCTTTTCATGTAGGAAGTCAGCAGCGTGATATCGGTCAGTGGAACGATGCAATTGCAAAAACAAAATATCTTTTTACTTCGCTTGAAGAAGAAGAGGGAATAAAACTTTCTATGATTAACATGGGTGGTGGTTTCCCTGCAAGTTATATCGATCCTACAAACGACTTGAGCGAGTACGCTTCGGAAATCACACGTTATTTAACAGACGACTTTGGCGAAGATATTCCGGAAATCGTTCTTGAGCCTGGACGTTCATTAGTTGGTGACAGCGGAATTTTAACCAGCGAAGTAATTTTGACTTCGAGAAAAAATAATACTGCACTTGCACGCTGGGTTTATGTTGATGCAGGAAAATTTAACGGGCTTATCGAAACTCTTGATGAATCAATCAAATATCCGATTGTTACAAACAAAGATAAACCTGGTGTAAAGGAAAGTGAAGTAATAATCGCAGGTCCTACATGTGACAGTATGGACATCATGTACGAAAACTCACGTTATAAACTCCCGACAAATTTAAAATCGGGAGATAAAATTTACTGGCTTTCTACCGGCGCTTATACTTCTACTTACGCTTCAGTTGAATTTAACGGATTCCCGCCGCTTAAAACATATTACATGGGCGCAAAGAAATAATTTAAAAACTATAATCTGTAAGAATATGATATCATAAGAACGTGAAAAAAATATTTATCGCACTCACATTTATATTAACACTTTCCTGCCTACTCTTCCAGGTTTTTAAGATATTCTCCAAAAATATTCTGATAATCCGATTTTGTTTCTGCGTGAACTATTGCAAGGCGCAGAGCCGCTCCGCCGTTTAAGCCTTTTGAATATGCGCAGAATCTTTTTCTCATGTCTTTGCACGCGGCTTTCTCTCCGCGGTCTTCTATTAAAACATCAAGCTCTTCAAAGCCTGCGGTAAGCCGTTCTTTTGGTGCGATGTCGCCGTATGTACCGTTGAGCAAAAGTTCTCTTGTCTGACGGAATATAAACGGATGTCCCATAGCACCGCGCGCAAACATAACGCCATCAACATTTGTTTCTTCAAGCATTTTTTTTGCGTCTTCCGGTTTAAAAATATCGCCTGAACCAAAAACCGGAACGCGGCCTGCGACAAATTCTACAAGCTCTTTTAAATAATCCCAGTTGGATCTTCCTTCGTAGCCCTGCGCGCGTGTTCTCGGATGAAGCGTTATTGCAGAAGCTCCGGCTTCTATCGCGCGCGAAGCACACTCTGTAAAGTTAATAGAAAGCTTGTCCCACCCTGAGCGGATTTTTACTGTAACGGGGATGAGTCCCGCACCTGTCGCGCCCTTATCCTTTACCGCCTGAACAACTGCGGCGATTATATCGTGAAG
>CAJORB010000055.1:0-9634 GCA_905236565.1 uncultured Treponema sp.
ACCAAATTATACCAGCGCGTTTTTAACCCATCGCTTGCTTTTCCACCTGAAAAGCATGACGATGCCACGCGTTGTTTCTTCTGTTCCGGTTGCAAGCCAGAATCCGACAATACCAAGATGTAAATAAAGTCCGAGCAAAAATCCAACTCCAACAATAATAATCCACATAGAAAAAATTCCGTAGATAACCGGGAATAAAACATCGCCAGAGCCTTTGAGTGCTCCGATGAAAATTAAATTCATCGTGCGTCCAAATTCAATATAGAAAGAAACTAAAAGAAGTTTTACTACAAGCCCAGAAACCTCCGGCGTTTCTGTAAATATTTTTATTACAGGAGTCTTTACAAGATTAAAGGCTGCAACAAGCGTCATCGAAAATGCAACCGAACATATCCAGTACTTAAAAACTTTTCTGTAAGCAATATCACTCTGCTTTGCACCGACAAAATATCCGACTTTAATCTGAACAGCACTGCTCATCGCAATTGCAATTGCATACGCAAATCTAATTATCGTCTGAGTATAAATCTGTGCGTTAACTGCGTTTGTTCCGAGAGTCGTAATCATCGCCATAGTACTAATCATTGCAACGTTGTACGAAAGACTTTCGCCTGCAGTCGGAACTCCGACTTTAAGAATGACAGAATAAAATTTATACGGAACTTTAAAAAGACCGCGAAGATTAAATTTAATATCCTTCTTTTTTCTGATTATAATCTGGAGAAGAACGCACGAAACCATCATTGAAATTCCAGAAGCCCACGCAACACCTTTTACTCCAAACACAGGAAGCCCAAACGGTGCATAAATCGAAATTGCGTTTCCGATTACATTTACGAGGTTTGCAACAATCGTAACATAAAGAGCTTCTTTCGTATAACCATATGCGCGAAGTATTCCTGACTGTAAAAGCGAGAACGCGCAGAAGAATGCACAGATTCCGCCGTAAATCGTAAAGTAATCGCACGCAGCTTTTCTTACTTCGCCTTCGATTGTATAACACGCTAAAATTGGTTTTATTGTAAGCAGAACTATAACGGTCATTACAAGAGAGATTACGGTCGTCATTACAGAACTTGCACGCGAAATAGAATTGAGTTCTTCGTCTGATTTTTGAGCACCAAGATACTGTGCAAGAACAATTGTCGTTCCGGTTACTACAACCGAAAAAAGAATGTTCAAAAAGAATGCGTATTGTGCAACAATTCCGACACCGGCTACAGCCTTTTCTGAGAACGAACTGAGCATGAAAGTATCAATGGAAGAAATTAAAAGCCTGAACACCTGCTCCATTGCAAGAGGAGCAGTGAGTTTTGCCATTGATAGTGCGCCACGAGATTTTTTATTTTCCATAAGACAGAAAAATACTGCTTTTACGGAATTTGTTCAATAAAGTTACAATTTAAATTTAGCAACATCCTGATCTACGCGAAGCATAGCGTCTTTGTTTTCGCCAGATTCGTTGTTAACGTCTTCAATTGCTTCGGTTATCTGTACAGTTCCTGTTGCCATTTCTGACATAGCACTGTTGATTTCTGTCGTTACGTTTGAAAGAATCTTCATTTCATCGCCAATCTGCTTTCCACCGTCACGAAGTTCTCTTGCCTTATCTTGAACAAGCATCGTAATATCCTTGATTTCGCTCATGGCATCAAGAATCTGCGAGCTTCCGCCGGCCTGTTCTTCCATTGCAGATTTGATTACTTCTTCCTGTCTCTTAACTGTAGAAGTAAGCTCAAAGATAACTTCAAACTGTTTCTGAACATCAGAAGTATTTCCTGCAACCTGATTAATTATGTCACGCAATTCTTCGAGCTGACCAGAAATTGCTTTACCCTGTGTATTAGACTGTTCAGCAAGCTTTCTGATTTCGTCTGCAACTACTGCAAATCCCTTACCGGCTTCTCCGGCGTGTGCAGCTTCGATTGCGGCATTCATAGCAAGAAGGTTTGTCTGTTCTGCAATACTCTGAATAATCGTACTTGCTTCGAGAAGACCGGTTGACTGCTGGATAACATTACCAGAAAGTTCAACTGACTTGTTGATTTTTGCTCGACCTGTTTCTGATTCTTCTGCAAGATTTTTTACAGAAACAGAGTTCTTTTCGAGAATCTCAGATACAGATCTGATATTTGCAACCATTTCTTCGATTGCAGCAGAAGACTGAGAAACGCTGCTGCTCTGTTCTGTAATGCTTTCAGTAAGTTTATCGATACTTGAAATCATATTGCGTACAGTAGATTCTGTTTCTTCTACTCCGGCAGCCTGATTTATAACACGTTCTTTTACACTGTTTATCGTACCTACAATCTGTTCAATTGCAGCAGCTGTTTCTGTCATGTTTGCAGCAAGTTTATCTGCAGTATCAATTGAAGAAGATGTAGAAGCCTTAATGTTCTTTAAAAGATCTCCTGTTGAATCATAGAAAGAATTTAAGTCGTTGATAAGAAGACCAAATTCATCACGTGACTGAACAGGAAGTGGCGGCATTCTGTAATCTTTTTCTGCAATTCCGTTTGTAAAGTCTGTTATCTGTTCTACACGGTTTGCAGTTCCACGCATCTGTCTGTATGAGTCAAGAATAGTTACGACAACACCCAAAAATGCAGCAGGGAGCATATACTTAAAAAATAGTTCGGTTCTTACTAAATGAGCATGTTCTTCCATAAACGTCGGAGCAACCGTCATAAGTACAATACCTGAACATCCAAAAAAAGTTACAAGAATACTTCTCACCGAAAGCGACATCGATTTATATTCCACCGAGAATGGAAGTAACGAAAGATTTTTTTCAAAATTCTGCAGAAAGCAGATATAGAAAAAGAGAGCAAACAAAAATACGGAACCATTTAACAAAAGCAGTATAGGTATTTTTTCACAGTGAATGTTCGTTTTTGCTGCAGCAGGAATTACAACAAGCCAGCAAATCGTTCCATTCAAGGCTGCCGAAATCATTCCTATTGTTTCAAATTTTTTCGCAGCCTTATTCGTTCTTCTAACAGACTCTTCCGTTCCGTCATAACTCTCAAGTGCTTTCTGGATATACTTGCATAGAAAGATAATAAAAGCAATCAAACCGATTGTCGGAATAATTGCCGTAGGTGTTGAATACATTTTAAAGTACTCAAACGGTGTAAGCATCTTAAAAAAAAATATAAAGAAAGTCGAACATATCATAGGGCCGATATACATTAGAGTAAAATAAACAAAAACCTTCGTTGGTAAAGGCGGTATGATTCTTGTTTCTTCTTCGTTCATTTCGTCCATAAAATAACTTCCCCCGAGAAATCTAAATAATATTTAATCTACTTATTTAAGTAACACTCAATTATATCATTGTAGAGGCTGTGGTGTAAAGAAATATTTATAAAACACTATTCTTTTGTCGAGCTGAATTTACTAAAACAAGTTCACCAAATCACAGTGAAAATCAGGGTTTTAAGGATTTTTTATATCTTCAAAATAATAATTCTGCGTCTGGCCTTTTTCTACTTCGATAAGATAAAGATCTTCTGCAGTGTTTTCAACAAGGTCAGTACGGGCAGTCTCACGCTCTACTTTAAGAAGATAATATCCCGGGATAAGTCCTTCGATTTCAAGAGGGGTTTTACCCTGGTAGATTTTATTAAGAAAAATGTTTGCTCCGGGAACATCAGTTTTAATAAAGATTTTTGTTTCATTTGCTCCGATTTCATAAACCGACTCAGGTTCTGTAATTTCTGTCGGGCCTTTTTTTACCGGTGCAGGAGAGTCTGCAGGGCTTTCTTTAACCTGTGTCGTCTGACATGAAAAAAAGCAGGAGAATGTAAGCGCAATTAATAAAACAAATATCTTTTTCATGGCTTATATTCTACTTCAATTTCTGCAAATTATCCATATTTATATTTTTATGGACAATGTGATGTAAATTAATTAATATAAAAGCATGAAACTTTATTCAAAACGTCATCTAATTTCTATCGTTGCGCTTACGAGCGCCGTTTCTGTTTTTTTGACTTCTATTGTCCTTACTGCTTTATTCAGTAAGAAAAAAGATAAACAAACAACTTCTCAAACCGAACAGATAATCGAAGAAGCAAAAACAGATACTACAGAAAGCATAAATCCAGATGCAGAACTTGCAGCCCTGACAGAAGTAAATGTGCCGGGTGTTAAATATACAGCCGATGAAATGCAGAATATAAATGTTTACGAACAGTGTAACGAAGCTGTTGTAAACATCAACACTCAGGTTATGGGTGTAAACTGGTTTCTTGAACCTGTTGTAGAAGCAGGAGGATCCGGCTCAGGCTCGATAATCGACAGCCGCGGATATGTAGTAACAAACGTTCACGTAATTTCGGGAGCGACAAAAATTTATATTTCACTTTCTGACGGAACTCAATACGAAGGAACTGTTGTGGGTTCTGACAAAGAAAGCGACATCGCAGTTTTAAAATTTAATCCGCCTGCGGGAACTGTATTAAAGACAATTCCGTTCGGAGATTCTCAGGCACTTAAAGTCGGACAGAAAGTAATCGCCATCGGAAATCCTTTTGGTCTTGAACGCACGATGACAACAGGAATCGTATCTGGACTCGGACGCCCGATTCAAAATTCAAATTCGACAATCATCCGTGATATGATTCAGACTGATACTGCAATAAACCCTGGAAACTCCGGTGGTCCACTTCTTGATACAGCAGGTCGCATGGTCGGAATAAACACAATGATTTATTCTTCAAGCGGCAACAATGCCGGAGTTGGTTTTGCAGTTCCGGCTTCGACAGCAAAACGAGTCGTAAAAGATTTATTACAGTATGGTTCAGTACAGCGAGGAATCATCCAGGCTGATTTGATTCAGCTTAATAATGCAATCGCAAACTACGCACGCCTCGACATAAACTCGGGCGTCCTCGTATCACAGACAGTTTCAAACGGTAACGCAGACAGCGCAGGCATCAAAGGCGGAACACAGGCAGTGCGATACGGAGCAAGAAACCCCCGGACAATTTATCTTGGCGGTGACATCATCATTGCAATCGACGGAGAAAAAGTTGCAACACTTGCAGACTACTTCTCTCTCCTCGAAAGCAAGCGCCCCGGAGAAACTGTAACTGTAACAGTTCACAGAAATAAAAAAGACGTTAAGATAAATGTAAAACTTGCAGAAAGCGAAAAATAATTTTATATGAAAAAATTCGTAGTACATTCAGAATTTGAACCGTCAGGAGACCAGCCGCAGGCTATCGAAAAACTTGCAGAAGGTTTTCTTCGCGGCGACAGATATCAGACTCTCAAAGGTGTTACAGGAAGCGGTAAAACTTTTACGATGGCAAAGATTATTGAAAAAGTTCAGCGGCCAACCTTAATCATAAGCCACAATAAAACTCTTTCTGCGCAGCTTTACCGTGAGTTTAAAACCTTCTTTCCCGAAAATGCAGTTGAATATTTTGTGTCGTACTATGATTACTACCAGCCGGAAGCATATGTTCCTGCACGCGACTTGTATATAGAAAAAGATGCATCGATTAATGATGAAATTGACCGGCTTCGTTTGAGCGCAACTTATTCTCTTATGGAACGCCGTGATGTAATTGTAATTGCAACTGTATCGTGCATTTACGGTCTTGGTATGCCGGATCTTTACAAGGACATGAGAATTCATATCGAAAAAGGTGAACAGCTCGATCTTCTTGATTTATCAAAAAAACTTATAGGGCTTCAATACTCAAGAAACGATATGGTTTTAGAACGGGGAAACTTTAGAATCAAGGGTGACACAATTGATATTTATCCTGCTTACATGGAAACAGACGAAGCCTACAAAATCGAAGTTGACTGGGACGAAGTTTCGCGCATCAGAAGATTTAATGTGATTACCGGAGAAACAGTTGAAGAACTTGAAGAAACTGTAATTTATCCTGCAAAACACTTTGTAGTTCCGCATGACCTTCTTGTTTCTGCAACAGAGCGTATTAACCTTGAGCTAGAAGAACGTGTTGAAGAGCTTCGTTCTCAGGGAAAGGTTTTAGAAGCCGAGAGACTTAAAACGCGTACAACTTACGATATTGAAATGATGAAAGAAATGGGCTACTGTTCCGGAATCGAAAATTATTCAGGACCTATTTCTGGCAGAGAGAGAGGACAGCCGCCTGCAACACTTCTTCATTATTTTCCTGATGACTTTTTATGCATGATTGATGAAGCCCATGTTACAGTTCCGCAGATAGGTGCGATGTACGAAGGAGACAGAAGCCGAAAGCAGAATCTGATTGATTTTGGATTTCGTCTTCCAAGTGCACTTGATAACCGCCCGCTTAAGTTTGCAGAATTTGAAAAAAAACTGAATCAGGTAATTTTCGTAACTGCAACTCCAAGAAAAGAAGAAATCAAACAGAGTACTCAGATTGTTGAACAGGTTATCCGCCCGACAGGACTTTTAGACCCGATTGTAGAGGTTCGTCCGTCAGAAGGACAGATGCAGGATATTTACAAAGAAGTTCAGGCAAGAATCGAAAAAGGCGAACGTTCATTAATCCTTACCCTTACAAAAAAAATGGCAGAAGATTTAACTGAATATCTTTCTGGACTTAACTTAAAAGTAAAATACATTCACTCAGAAATAGAAACTTTTGAACGAGTTGAAATTTTAAAAGATCTTCGCGCAGGAGAAATTGATGTCTTAATCGGAATCAACCTTTTGCGAGAAGGAATTGACTTACCGGAAGTTTCTTTTATTGCGCTTTTAGATGCAGATAAAATCGGATTTTTGCGTTCTGCTACAAGTCTTATTCAGATAATAGGACGCGCGGCAAGAAATGCAGAAGGAAAAGTTGTAATGTATGCCGACAGAAAAAGCGAAGCAATGGAAGAAGCCATCACAGAAACAACCCGGCGCCGTGAAATTCAGGAAGCATATAATAAAGAACACGGAATTACACCAAAGACTGTTAAAAAAGCCGTAGAAGATATTCTTGAACGCCAGAAAATCGATGCAGAAGAAGAAGTCGAAATTGAGCTTTCTGCGCTTAAAAAGAGTGCAAATCTTTTTGTTCCGGCCGAGCGCAAAAAGCTTCTTGCCGCTCTAAAACGCCAGATGGAAGAATACGCCGATAACATGGAATATGAACAGGCTGCCATTGTCCGCGACCAGATTTTAGAAATTGAAAAGACTTATGGGAAATAAGCGGGATTTAGTCTTTGAAGGTTTACTGTGGGTTAGGTTTGTGAAATGACTGGACATACTATATAATAGAAATATATTAAGGCAAAGCAGGAGAGTTTTTTATAACAGATGTCTTACTCAATCATAGGTACTCTGGCTTTTATACTAAATCTCATTATCAACCGGGAGACGCTTTGGAATGTCAGGGATACCACAAAAGCTCAGAGTTTCGCCCTGAATACTGGACAGAAATTTATAAACCCTTACAGGCAGTTTCTTATTGTATCAAACCTTTATTTTCTTGTTGATATGGGTTGGGGGCTTTTGTACGAACACCATCACATCGATTCACTCTTTCCAATTTTATATTGTGACTGTATTCTTTACTTTCTACTTATGTTTACAACGATGCTTACATGGATGCGTTCTATTGTGGCTTATCTTAACAAGCATAGACGACGCAGCAAAATCCTTCTTTTTTCTGTGTGGTCCATGTTCCTTCTTGGGCTTACATATCTTATTATAAACTGTTTTAAGCCTTTTATTTTTTCGTTTAATGAAAAACATGAATACATAACGGAACCCGGAAGACACATTGCCTTTATCCTTCAGATTGTACTTTATATGGTGGCTACGATTTACATGTTTTATATTGCAAGAAAATCTTCCAGCATTGAACGAATAAGATATAGGGCAGTCGGGTTTACCTGTTTAGTGATGGATTTCTTTTTAGTTTTACAGATATTTGATCCAAGATATCCTTCGTATGCTACAGGTCTTATAATAGGAATCTGCGTAATCCACTCTTTTGTTGAATCAGGTGAACGAAAGCAAAAAGAAATTTACGATAACATTGCAAGAAGTCTGGCAGAAAACTATGACGTAATTTATTATGTTGATGCTGAAAATTCAAACTATACAAGTTATGAATGCAGAAACATTTACGGTGACCTTGACATGCAGAAATCAGGTTCAGATTTTTTTGCAGATTCACGCGTTGATATTTCAAATATTGTTAATAAAAGTGACATGGAACTTGTTCTTGCGTTTGTTAACAAGGATCATTTAATAAGTTCACTTACGAATAAACGAAGCTGCAGTCTGGATTATCGCGTTTCTGCTTTTAAAAAAACACATTATGTAAGAATGACTGTACGCAAAACTATGGACACTTCGCATTTTATTTTTGGTATTGAAAATATTGATGAAGAAGTAAAAAAAGAAAAACAGCATCTTAAAGCACTTAATACAGAAAAGGAGCTTGCAAGACGGGACGAGCTTACAGGCATAAAAAATAAAACTGCATATAACGAACTTGAAAAATCTGTTCAGGATAATATCGACAGCGGAATGGATTACCTTTCTTTTGCGCTTGTTGTCTGTGATACAAATAATTTAAAAAAGATTAATGATACCCAGGGACATGTTGCCGGTGATGAATACATAAAAAAATCTGCGATGCTTTTGTGCAACACGTTTGTTCACAGTCCGGTATTTAGAGTCGGTGGAGATGAGTTTGTTGTGTTCTTAAGAGGAAGCGATTATTTAAACAGAGAAGTTCTGATGAAAAAACTTCGTGCTCATGTACGTAAAAATCTAAAATCAAAGTCCGGCCCAATCCTTGCATCCGGAATCTCCGATTTTAACACTGAATCAGACCGCAAAGTATCACAAATATTTGATCGTGCAGACAAAGACATGTACAACAATAAACGTGCTCTTAAAAAAGAAGAAAGTCAGCTCCAACCCAATTAACGACCCTCCTAAAATTGAAGGTCGTTATACTTAATGTTTATTTTTCAATCATTGTAGCTAAGTCGCATTTTAAGAAAGTCTTTCATGTCCTTGTAAAAATCCATAGCAGGCGGAGTGATGTTAATCTGCTTGAGTGCTTCCTGCACCAGAGGATTTTTGTAGCAGCAGACTGCATTTGATGAAGCATAAAATAAAACATCCAGCTGGATTTTGTAGGCAGTGTCCTGTGTTGTGCCCAGCATCTTTGCAAGTCTGTCGCGGAAGGCATAGGCCAGGTCATAATATTTCTTTTTGAAAACTGCAAGGCGTTCTACCGTTACATTTGTTTCAATCACCGGATTAAGATAGGAAACATAGCGCATATAATCCTGATTAGCATTGACGATTCCGGCCCAGACTTCGGTAATCACGTCCGTCGTAAAATTGTTGCCTTCCGGAAAAGCCGAAAGCAATGCATTGTAATAGGCGGCCATTTTTTCTGAAGAAATTTCCAGAAAGATTTCTTCTTTGGTCGTTACGTATTTATATAGGTTAGCGCGAGACCAGCCGAGTTTTTCAGCAATAGTAGTAAGTGTAATTTCAGAGTAAGGGCAAGTTGCAAAAAGTTCTGCAGTTGCCTCTTTAATTTGAGAAAGTCTTTCTTCTTTGTGTTCGTCGCTTCTTGCGCGGATATAGTCTGCCATACCTAGAGAATATCACATAAAATGAATTTTAGCAATAAGCAACTTTTTG
>CAJORB010000056.1:0-39592 GCA_905236565.1 uncultured Treponema sp.
GAATTACCTTTCTAAAGATTTTCATTACTTCATCGGGCTTTGCATTTGTCGTAACGTCCCAGTCTGACACTTCTTTTCCTAAAAGTGCATCGCGCACAGCACCCCCGACGAGGTAGGCTTCATAGCCGTTCTGTGAGAAAATTTCATTAAATTTCTGTAATTCATAAGGAATTTTTATTTTTTTCATGCTATATTTTCTTTATGACAAATTATACTTTAAATTACGATTTTGAGTCTATAAATTTTAAGCTGAATAATTATAAAAACATTTTTGTTTTTACAGGCGGAATTTCACCAAAGCCTTCTATGGCTTATAAATTTCTTAAAACCCTCGGCGAACCGGATTTTATCATTGCGGCAGATTCCGGCCTTGAGTCACTTGATTTATTCAACTTAAAGCTTAAAAAAAATTACACGCCAAACGTTATCTGCGGCGATATGGACAGTATTAAGAACATAAAGCTTGTTAAAAAATATTCAGCTCGTGATCTGCTCGAATTTCCCGTTTACAAGGATTTTACAGATACAGAGCTTGCCCTGATGCTTGCAAAAAAAGCGCGGATAAAAAGCGGCGCACGTACGCAGAAAAAATCGACTGTAACTTTAATCGGCGGCGGCGGCAGGCGAATCGACCACCTTTTAGGAATTTACGAACTTTTTTCGAGCAATATTGCCCCGGACTTCTGGCTTACAGATTACCAGCTTCTTACGTTTTTACCAGAAAACAGATCTGTCAGCGTCCTTACGAAAAACAAGAGGGACCCGGTTTCTGTTTTAAGGACGACAACTTCAAACGTCGGCGGAAAAATTGTTTCTAAAGGCCTTGAATGGGAGGGAAATCTCTTTAGAAAAAAAGGTTTTCCAAGTCTTTCTAACGAGATTTCTAAAGAGTATTCTGATAAAAAAAATCCTGCAAAAATCGAGGCAAAAGAAGGCGATTTTGTCGTTGCGACCCTTTATTCAGCAGAAATTCATGTTGATTAAAAGCGCTATTTTTTTTATTATTCAGTCATTGTGCTATACAGATACGGAAAAGATAACAATGGCAGACCTGTAAAAAAAGCTGTCGTTTATACTAGAGAAGAACATTTAATCCCGGCTTATAAAATAGATCCTGACGCTTTTAAAATAGTTCAGCGTCTTAAGGACAACGGCTATACGGCCTATATCGTCGGCGGGGCAGTACGTGATCTTCTCATCGGTAAAACCCCTAAAGATTTTGATATAGTAACAGATGCAACTCCTTCAAAAATAAAACGCATTTTCAGAAACTCACGAATCATCGGAAGACGATTTCGCCTCGTGCATGTAATTTTCGGACTCAAGATTTTCGAAGTAAGCACATTCCGTTCTACGATTGACGGCTCAGTAGGAAACAGCTTTGGTACGATTGATGAAGATGTAATGCGCCGCGATTTTACAATCAATGCACTTTATTATGATCCGATTTTAGAGCAGGTAATAGATTATGTCGGAGGAGTAAGGGACATTAAAAAATCAATTCTTCGTCCTGTAATTCCGGTTGATAAAATATTCGTTGAAGACCCTGTAAGAATGCTTCGCGCGATAAAATATTCTTCTACGACAGACTGTCAGATGGCATGGAGCCTCAGAAGAAAAATCAAGCACAGCGCGCATCTTTTATCTCCTGTGTCGCCATCGAGGCTCACAGAAGAAATGCTCAAGATAATCAACAGCGGCCATTCTTTCGAAATCGTAAGCGAGTGTCTTGCGACAGACCTTTATATGTACCTGCAGCCTTCTGCAACCGCGATGATGTTCAACGACCCGCAGTTTGAAAAAAGCTACCTCATGAACTTAAAGAGCCTCGATGAGCTTGTTTCAAAGGATAAAGATGCGCGCCTCGGTAAGAAGCTTGTTTTTCTCATAAAGGATTTTATCCTTACGCTCACGGACTGGAAAAAAGAGATTTTAAATTCAAGTTCTGTAGGCGAAATCTACATAAAGACATGGACAGAATGCAGGAACTTTGTCCTTCCTATGAACCCTCAGCGCACCGAACTTGAATATGCCATAAGGACTTCGCTTCGCGAAATCGGTATTTCGATTAAACTGCCTAAAAAGGTTCTGTCACAGCCCGTTAGCCAGAAGAAGGACACCACGACAAAAAAGAAAGGTTCCGGCAGAAAGAAAAAAAGTAAAAAGGTAAATGACGCAGTATAGGATTACTTTTTTTATTCTTCTTGAAACTATGTAGTACGAGATTATATTAAGCACGAAGCTGCAGATAGAAAAAACGAACTCTGCAACCGACACTATTGCAATGCAGTTGAGTATGAGCCTCTGGTTGCTGTCAAGAAATCCCTGATAATTTCCTACAAAATAAAAGAGAAAAAGACTTGCAAGGACCATCAGAAGAAAGAACGTCATTCTTATTGAAATTCGAAAGAAAAAGTAGACGAAAGAATCTGTCTTATAAATCGTTTTTTTCTGCTTGAAAGGTCTTTTATTATCAAGTATCATATGTACATTATTTTAATAATGATTTTCGTAAGGTCAAGGGGAAAACAATGAGAAAATCAGGTAAATTTTTTACTTTTCTTGTAATCCTGATTCTTGCATGCGGAGCAGTTTTTTATTTTGGATACACGCCTTTTAAGGTTCCGCATGACTGTATCGGAGTTATGGTTTCTAAAACAGGCGGTGTAAATGAAAAGCCTGTTGAGCGCGGGGTTTTCCGCTGGGACTGGGAATTTTTAATTCCTACAAACGCGAAAATCAATTCGTTTCAGATTAAGCCGTTTTCATATTCAAAGTTCGTAACAGGAAAGCTTCCTTCTGCCGACATTTATTCAAACCAGTTCGAAGTTAAGCCCGACTTTTCATATTCATTTAATTTTGACATTCAGTTTACATATACGCCGTCAAAATGCGTCGAGCTTGTTAAGAAAACAGGAATTACAAATGATGCTGAACTTGCAAAACTCATAAAGGCAAGGGGCGATGAACTTTGCGACAAATGTATTTCTGTAATTTCTGATATGTCAGAAAAAAAAGCTTCTTTCGATGTTGAACAGTTCAAGGAACGCCTCATAAAAGAAAATAATGATGATGATTTTAAAATCATTTCGATTTCAATTTCAAACGTAAGTGTTCCTGATTTTGAACTTTATGCATCATGCAAGCAGATGTATCAGAGATACGTTGCAAGTGTTGATCAGAAGCTTCAGGGACTTGTAGATTCTCAGGCAAGAGAAATTGCAGATTATGCTAAAAACCTCAACAAGCTTGAACAGTTCGGCAAGGTTTTAAAGGAACATCCTGAACTTGCAGAGTTCTTAAAATCATCTGGTGATTTAAACGAAACTTTAAGGACAATTAATTCATTCAGGTAATTAAGATGAGAAGACTTTGTGCGATACGCGGTGCAATAACTGCAGAAAATACAAAAGAGTCAATCGAAAAGCAGACTGTAAGACTCGTTCAGGAAATCATAAGCGAAAATAATATACGCGAAAATTACATCGTAGATTTTAATTTTAGTCTTACAAGAGATCTTGATGTTTTAAATCCTGCAACAGCTTTAAGACTTAATGCAGATAAATTTAATTTTGATGTTAGTAAAGTTCCGCTTTTTTGTTCTCAGGAAGCTTTTATACAGGGTTCTCTTGAGCGCTGCATAAGGGTTCTGGTTACAGGATATTTTGACAGAAAAAAAATCAAGTTCGTATATCTTGATGATGCAAAAAAACTCAGACCTGATATTTCATAATAGGATTTAAAAATGAAGATTTGGATGATTTCCAGGGAATATGCAGGTATTGCAGAAGCGGGTGGTGTAAAGAATGTCGTCTGTTCTCTTTCTGAAGAACTTGCAGAATCAGGAAACGATGTAACACTTTTTATTCCTCAGTACGGCTGCACGGATCTTTCATGCCTCGACGATTATGCAGATGTCCCGGATGTAAGCTCTCTTATAACGATTAATGGCCGCGAATTAAAAGTCTTTTTTGCCCGTGCCGTCTTTAAGGGCGTAAAAATCGTTTTTGTAAAAAGCCGCTCATATGAAGAAAAAAATAATGTCTACACATACAATGCTAAAGACATTCTTATAAATCCTGACTGTATTGTCGGAACAGGATACAGGGATTCACTCTATCTTGACGTTCTTTTTCAGAAGGCGATATGTGAATATGCACTTCTTACAGGCGAAAGTGCAGATGTCGTAAACTGCCATGACGCGTGTACTGCATCTCTTCCTGCAATTGCGAAAGTACTTTATAAAGATTGTTTTGATAAGACACGTTTTTTTGTTACGATTCATAATGCAGGACCTGCCTACCATCATGAGTTTTCCGACATAAACCAGGCTCATGCTTTTACAGGTCTTTCGACAGATGTCCTTGCATCTTCTCTTAACGGAAGCCGTGTTGAGCCTTATGTTCTTGCTTCTTACTACGGACGTCTTTTAACAGTGTCGTTTGACTATGCTTCTGAACTTAAGGATTTTAATAATCCAAACACAGACGGACTTGCACAGATTTTTGCTTCGCGCAATATTCCGATTACAGGAATTACAAACGGAATCGATATAAAAAGATATCTTCCCGAAGATAAAAATGTTTCTCTTCTTCCGTATGAGTTTTCTCCGGCAAATAAAAAACTCGAAGGCAAGTACAGGTGCAGAAATTATTTTATAAATAATTTTGCGCTCGAAAGCATGACAGAAAAAACAAAAAAGTTTTACGAAAAAAATCTTATAACGCAGTACGGATATCTTGAACCTGATTCTGGAAACGACATCTACATTTCTTTTCACGGAAGGCTTGTAAGACAAAAAGGAATCCTTGTTATTTTTGATCTTATGGATGACATACTGAATAAATACAGCAACGTAAAATTTATCATAAACGGTCAGGGCGAAAAACTTTTGGAAGAACATTCTGCACAAAAAGCCGGAGCATATCCTGGAAAAATTGTTTACCTTCGCGGATACGAAAGGGGACTTGCCCGTCTTTGTACAGTCTCGGGAGACTTTGCACTTTTCCCGAGTGAGTTTGAACCCTGCGGTCTTGAAGATTTTATCGCTCAGATTTACGGAACCATTCCTGTTGCTCATGCTACCGGCGGACTTAAAAAAATCGTCGATAAAGAAACTGGTTTTACATATTCACCTAACACTCATGAAATGCTTTTTAAAATCTTAAGTGAACTTATCGAAAAAAAGAAAAATGATTCTCATTGTTTTGATGATATGATTTCACATGCAGCTGAATATGTAAGTAAAAATTATTCATGGGAAACAGTTGCAAAAGAAAAATACATGAAAGTTTTTAAAGAGGATAGTGCAGGAAATTAATTTATAAAAAAAGAACAATTCAACTTGACACAATTTGTGATATTCTATATATTACTACACATAAAACTTTGCTACCTTAGCTCAGCTGGTAGAGCACGTGATTTGTAATCTCGGGGTCGTGGGTCCAAATCCTACAGGTAGCTTTAATCGGGGAGTTTCCCGAGTGGTCAAAGGGGGCAGACTGTAAATCTGTTGGCTTAGCCTTCGTAGGTCCGAATCCTTCACTCCCCATATTAAAGGTGTTACAAAGTGTGTTTTGAAAAAGACTTACTTTATAACACCTTTTTTTATTGCCAGGAGGACTGCTATAAGCTGTTTTTACGATGAAGGGCTCGATTTTGAATGCAACAAGTGTTCTGCATGCTGCAGGCTAAGCCCGGGATATGTCTATCTTTCTCAAAGGGATTTGACAAGTTTATGCCAATGGTTTAAACTTTCAGAAGAGGAATTTATAGAAAAATACTGCAGGTGGGTTGGTTATTACGAAGGTAAGGAAGCCCTTGCCCTTGTAGAACTCAAGAATTACGACTGTATTTTCTGGAACAAAGACTCAGGGTGTACCGCATACGGTGCGCGTCCCATTCAATGTTCAACATACCCATTCTGGTCCTGGATTTTAAAAGACAGGGACTCCTGGAACAGCATTTCTAAAGATTGCCCCGGAATAAATAAAGGAAAACACTGGACAAAAGAGCAGATTGACGAACAGCGCTCTCTTTATGTTCACAATGAACCGATAACACGGTAAAATATAAAAAAAGTTTGTTGCAGCTTAATGCAATATCAGGAGAAGATTTTGAAAATCCATTTTTGGGGTGTAAGGGGATCAATACCAAGTCCGTTATTAGCAGCAGATATTCAGGCAAAGATTAATGCCGTTGTCCAGAGAATTACACCTCAGGATCTTGAGTCATTTGATTCGCGCGAAAAATTTATCGCTGGACTTCCGGATTGGATTTACGGAACAGTAGGCGGAAACTCTCCATGTATTCAGCTGACGACATCTTCTGGAAAAGAAATAATACTTGATGCGGGTTCAGGAATCCGCATGCTCGGTAAGGGGCGCAGAGCTCCTGCTGACAATCACTATTCAATTTTCTTTTCACACTTTCACTGGGATCATATCTGTGGTTTTCCGTTCTTTGATCATGCATTTAATCCGAGCGTTAATATCGATATCTATTCTGCATTCCCGAAAGCAAGGGATTATCTTGCAATTCAGATGTCGTCAATGCAGCTTTTTCCGGTTCTATGGGAAAATTTTTCGCGCAACTTTAAATTCCATACGCTCGAAACTGCAAAGGAATATGAAATCGACGGCTTAAAAATCAGATGCTGTGCAATGAGTCACCCGGGCGGTTCGTTCTCATATTCATTCGAAGAAGACAATAAAAAATTCGTTTATGCTACTGACGTTGAACTTATGGATCTCCAGTCGTGCAGGGCAGACGAGGTAAGTGCTGTATTTAAAGATGCAGATGTAGTTGTACTTGATACTCAGTACACGATGGAAGAAGCTCAGGCAAAAGAAAAATGGGGACATTCTGCATTCTGTTATGCAGTCGATTTTGCAATTGCACAGAACATAAAGAAGATTTATCTTTTTCATCATGAACCTACATATGATGATAAAAAAATAGATTCAATATTAAATGCCGCAAAATGGTATTCAAGTTTTATTTCTCATGACAATGTAAAAGTTGAACTGGGTGTAGAAGGACTTGATGTTGAAATATAAAATATTCCGGAAGTAAAAATGAATAAAAAAAATAATTTTAAAAAAATAACTTTAATAGTTTTGATATGTGCTGCCGTAACTTTTCTTGCGGCTTTTTTTATCGGTCTTGCATACGTGTCGGTAAATGCTTCTGCAGTGTCTGCGAGTGATGTGTCCATAGAAAAAGATTTTGAAGTTCAAAGCGGAATGACTGCAAAAACCGTCGGTGCAAAACTCAAAAGTGAAGGGCTTATTAAAAATTCCAGACTCTTCTATGTCTTTGCACGTTTCCCTAAATTTGCTTCGTTTGTAATGAGAAAGCCTTCGGGCATTTTTAAGGTTCAGACCGGATACTACAGACTTAACAGTGCAATGAACCTTGCAGAAGTTTTCGAAGAAGTTTCAAGCGGAAAAGTAAAATACGAAACTGTCTCGATTGCAGAAGGACTTACTTTAAGAAAAATTGCAAAAATAATTGCATCTTCGGGAATCGTAACAGAAAAAGATTTTGTTGACACAGCCTTAAATGACGGCAAAAAAATCTTTGCAGAGTTAAAGCTTGATATAAACTCTGACTCGGTAGAAGGATTTTTATATCCGGACACTTATAATATTCCGGTAAATTATAATTCTCACCAGATTATCGTCATGATGATAAGCAATATGTTAAAGCAGATTACAAGCCATGAATCTACTCAAGGTTTTACATCTGCTTCTCCTGATGAGTTTTATAAAATGATAACACTTGCTTCGATTGTTGAGAGAGAATACAGAGCAGAAGATGAAGCGCCTCTCATTGCAGGTGTATTTAAAAACCGTCTTGAAATAAACATGCCTCTTCAGTCGTGTGCTACAGTTGAATACATCATTACAGAGCTCAGGGGTCGTCCGCATCCGAAAATCATTTATTACGAAGACCTTGAGATGAAAGAACCATATAATACATACATTTATCCTGGACTTCCGCCTGGACCTATTTCTAATCCTGGTTTTACGGCGATTAATGCGGCAATAAATCCGCAGAGTTCAAATTACCTTTATTTTACTCTTACAGATTCTCAGGCAGGTCGTCATACTTTCTCTCATGACTTTAATTCACATGCAAAAGCTACTGCAGAATTTAAGACAAAGAAGGCGGCGGGCAATTAATGGGACAGGGCCGCATTTCAAAAAAAACAATTGAATCTCTTTCTCAATGCGACATTGTTTCGGTTGTAAACGACTATACTCATCTCGAAAAACGAGGAAACGCGTGGTGGGGCTGCTGTCCTTTTCATCACGAAAAAACAGCATCGTTTCATATCGAAGAAGACAAGAACCTTTATTACTGTTTCGGCTGCCATGCAGGAGGCGACATCGTAAAGTTCTACATGGAAATGGAAAAAGTTTCCTATGTTGATGCAGTTGTCGCCCTGGCAAAAAGGTTTGGTATCGAAATAATTTACGAAGAAGGTTCTTATGTTCCGAAAGAAGAAGACAATACAAAAGAACTTTATATTGATCTTTACAACAGAACGGCTTCGATGTTCCATTACCTTCTTACAGAAACTCCTAACGGCAAATCTGCGCTTGAATACATTACAAAACGCGGACTTACCATGGAAACCATAAAAAAATTTAAAATCGGCTACTGTATGAGTGACCGCCGCTGGTTAAAGAATTTTCTTTCTTCAAAAAACTATTCTTCAGAGTTTCTTGCAAAGTCAGGACTGTTCAGTCAGAAATATCCTGACATTACAATCTATGCAGGGCGCCTCATGTTCCCGATTTTTAACAAGAACGGCGAAGTAGTTGCCCTTGGAGGAAGGCTTCTTGAAGGCGATGGTCCAAAGTACATAAACAGCCCTGAGATGCCGCATTATAAAAAGCGTGAAACTTTATACGCCTACAACTTTGCAAAAAAAGCAATCCGTGAACAAAAACGTGTAATTTTATGCGAAGGATACATGGATGCGATTGCCTACCACCAGTGCGGCATTGACTTTGCCGTAGCCCCTCTTGGTACTGCTTTTACAGAACAGCAGGTTAAGATGCTTGTTCCGTTTGTAGATACGATTTTACTTTCATTTGACTCTGACGTAGCGGGGCAGGCTGCAACTTACAAGGCAATCCTCATGTGCCGCAGAATGGATGTCACTGTAAAAATCATTCAGCTTAAGGGAGGAAAGGATCCTGCCGAGATTATGCTGAATTTTGGCGCAGAAACCTTGACTAATGATGTTAATTCCGCTATATTAGACAATGATTTTCTGTTATCTAAACTGAGGGAAAAATACCCTAAGGACGAACCTGAGGACAAGATTAAAGCTGCTTTAGAGTTCTTTCCTTATGTAGATTCACTTAATTCTGATATTCAGAAAGATTCAACGCTTGAGCAATTTGCTCAGGTTTTTAACACAAAACTGGAGGCTGTAAAGAGAGATTTCGTAAATCGTGAGCACTCTCGTTCTCGCATAGAAGTAAAAAAGACAGCGGATGGAGCTCCAGTAATTCAAGACATAAAGCTTAATGCTGAACTTCGAACAATCCTTGCTGTAATTTCCAATTTAGAACAATTTAATCTATTGCATGAACAGTTGAATGTTAATGATTTTGAAGACCCTCTGGCCAGGAAATTATTCATCGTTTTAGAGGATTGCCACAGAGAAGAGAATATTTCAATACAGGCCATACTTAGTCACTGCCCTGAAGAAGAGGTGCAGAGGATGATTACAAAAGTAATTGCATCCAGAGAATTTGAAGAGAACAACCTCAAGTATGTGAAAGAAAGTATCGCCTTAATCAAAAGAAACAGTCTTGAACGACAGCGCGAAAAATTAATGATAAAAATCCGGCAGTTCAAACCTGTTACACCTGATGATCAGAAAACCCTCTCTCAGTTCCTCACAGAAAAGATGGAAATTGATAAAAAGCTTCAAGAAGTAAAATGAGAAAGACTGTAGAAAAGAAAACTGCGGCAAAAAAAACTGCTGCTAAAAAAAGTGTAGAAAAAAAGACTGCCAGAAAACCGGCAGCAAAAAAAACTGCTGCTAAAAAGACAGCGGCTAAATCAACGGCTAAAAAAACAGAAAAAAAAACTTCTGCTAAAACTTCTGCAAAGGCTTCTGCTAAAAAAACTGCAGCAAAAAAAGCAGCACCTAAAAAAACTGCCGCTAAATCAACTGCAAAGAAAACAGAAACAAAGACTACAAGGAAATCAGCTTCTTCAAAAGTTACAGAACAGAAGGCAGTCGTTAAAAAAGATAAAGAACTTGATTCTGATATCGAACTTGCAAAACTTTTCGTTACGATTAAAGATAAAAAAGTCATCACATGGGATGAAATCAACGATGTAGTCGGAATCGAATTTGCAACTTCACAGATGGAAAAAATCATCTCGATGATGGAAAAGAACAAGGTTCAGATTCAGGAAATCGAACCTGAGTTTGAAGATGACGAGGATGATGTTGTCGTAGAATCTGACGATGATGACGATATCGAAAAAGATGCTGATGCAGCGATTGTTGAACAGACAGAAAAGGAAGCACTTTCTAAAAAACGCCTCGTAAGTTCAGAAAAGGATTCATCAAGTGATGATCCGATCCGTCTTTATCTTCGTGAAATCGGAAAAGAAAATCTTCTTTCTGCAGATGAAGAAGTTACTCTTTCAAAGCAGATGGAAGACGGCGAAAACATCATCAAGGGTGTTATTAAAAATTCTGGTATCATGACACCAGAATTTTATGCCATTGCACAGAAAGCATTTACTCGAATTGATCTTCATGAACCTGGACGCCCAAGAAAAGAAATTAACGAAGAAATGGCAGAGAAGAGAAGACTCAAGTCTGCTTACAGTGAATATTTAAAACCTATTCTTCCTGACTTAAAACAGTATATGTCTATTAAACGTAATCTCTACGAAATGGATCAGAATGCAAAAATTTCTGAGAATAACGACATAATTAAACTTCGCAAAAAGATTGTACCACAGCTTCAGAAGACAGACATTCAGTCAGAAGAAATAGAAAGATTCAGCAAGAAATTTACAGAAGCTACTCAGAAAATTTATGAGTATCGTCACAAGCAGGAAAAGAAAATGAAAGAACTTCGTATTTCTGATCCTGTTCAGCTTAGAAAACTCGGAAGAAGGCTTTCAATCCGTTCAGAAGCATTAAAGCTCGAAAAAGAACTTGGAATGAAATCTGATGATATCCGTGACGTATACACAAACATTCAGAAGATAGACAGAAAATTAAATCATCTTGAATATGAATTTGAAAACAGCATCGAAGAAATTCTTACGATGTCAAAGGAAATTCAGCGTGGACAGAAGATGATGGAAAAAGCAAAGAACCATCTTATCAATGCTAACCTTCGTCTTGTTGTTGCAATTGCAAAAAAATATACAAACAGAGGACTTCAGTTCTTTGATCTTGTTCAGGAAGGAAACATCGGTCTTATCAAGGCTGTAGAAAAATTTGAATACCGCAAGGGTTATAAATTTTCTACATACGCTACATGGTGGATCCGTCAGGCAATTACACGCTCAATTTCTGACCAGGCGCGCACTATCCGTGTTCCGGTTCATATGATTGAACAGATTAATAAGGTTGTACGCGAAAGCCGTCAGCTTATGCAGAAACTTGGAAGAGAACCTACTGACGAAGAAATTGCCCAGCAGCTCGGATGGCCTGTTACAAGAGTAAAGCAGGTTAAAAACGTTGCACGCGAGCCTATTTCTCTTGAAACTCCTATCGGTGAAGAAGAAGATTCTTCTCTCGGCGATTTTATCGAGGACAAGGAAGTAGAAAATCCAGCTTCACAGACAGCTTATACGCTGCTCCAGGAACAGCTCAGAGAGGTTTTGAGTACGCTTCCGCCTAGAGAACAGGACGTACTTAAGATGAGATTTGGGCTTGATGACGGTTATTCTTTAACTTTGGAAGAAGTTGGACTTTATTTTAACGTTACGAGGGAACGAATTCGTCAGATCGAAGCAAAGGCTTTGAGACGTCTTCGCCATCCGCGTCGTGCAAGCAGTCTGCGTGACTATATAGAAATCTAGACTCGTAGACATAACGAAATATTTACTATATATTTATAGATTATACCCATAGAAGAGGTTTTACTTTATGCAAATGACAGAAGTTCGCGATAAATTACAGGCGCTTCAGAATGTACTTTCAGAAAAATATGAAATTGAAAAAAACTTAAGGGACGCTCCGAAACAGCTTGATGCTCAGAATGAGCTTTTAGCACGTCTCCAGAAAGAATTTCTTGAAAAAAACGCTTCTTATGACGAATGCAAGGAAAGAGTTTTAAAGCTCGAAGTTGAATTGAGTGAAGCAGAAAAATCAAGGGAAGAAGGTGAAAAGGGAATGGACAACATTGCTACTCACCGCGAATATGAAGCTCTTGATAAACAGATTACAGAAGCAACACAGAAAGAAGCAGAAATCCGCAAGGAACTTGATAAAGAAAAAAGACAGCTGAACGATTTAAGCGAAAGCATCAGTTCTGATAAATCAATCATCGATGCTACATCTGCAGATATCAATACTGCAAAAGCTTCTATCGAAAAACAGGAAAAGAAATTTAATACACAACTTGAAAAGCTTTCTAAAAAAGAAGAAGAAGTAAGACAGGGTCTTGATAATGAGACAGTAGAAAAATTCAAGACAATCATTCAGCGTAACAGCGAAGGTATTGTTGCCGTTAAGAACGGTGTGTGTGAAGGATGTCATATGATTCTTCCTGCACAGTTTGTAAACGAAGTTCGTGACGGTGATGAAATTTTATTCTGTCCTTACTGCAGTAGAATTCTTTTCTATCAGGAATCTGATGAGAACGAAGAAAACTACTACGCAATGGCAGAAGCCGGATCACTTTCTGATTTCGAAGATTATCTTGGTGACGAGAGAGTTGACGATGACGAAGAGTCTGATGATGAAAACTACGAAGAAAAATCTTCTGAATATGATGAAGATGTAGATGAAACAGACGAAGATCTGGATGAAGATGAAGAAGATTCTGAAGAAGAAGAATCTGAAGAAAATTAGTTTATAAAATAAAAGAGATATAATCGCGTGTCTGTTTTATGATGATATAGAACGGATGCGAGGTAAAGTCCGGGCTCCACCGGAAAAAATGCCGGATAAGAACCGGGCAGATTCGGGCAGTTGCATAAGTTCTTGCATAACCCCGGAACTGACAGAAAGTGCAACAGAAAGTATACCGCCGGCCGCAAGGCAGGTAAGGGTGAAAAGGCGGGGTAAGAGCCCACCGGATTTCTGGTAACAGAAATTGCGGGTAAACCTCATTTGGAGCAAGGTCAAGCAGCAGCTATGTGTTCCGGACAGTTACGCTGCGGGTAGATCGCTTAAGGTTCAGGGTAATCTGAATCTAAAGATAGATGGTTATGAGGAAAGCAGATTCTTTGAATTTGTTTTCCAGTCCAGAACCCGGCTTACCGTCTCTTTTTATTTTAAGCAGTTTGTGGGTTTTAAAACTGCATTCATAGATTAAGCGGGTGGTTATGTTTGTTGAAGGGGATCAAAACAGAGTAATCGAAAAGAAAAAGGGAAAACTAATTCAGATTCTCTTGATTAGTTTTCTGTCGCTTGTCGTTCTGTCTGTAATCATAATTCTTTTATCCCGTTTTATAAGTTATAAAGTCAAAAACAGTCCTTCAATTACAAAACTTGAAAACCAGTGGAAAGAAGGTGACTATCTTGGAGTCTTTGAGACTTCTTCAATTTTAATCGAAAAAAATTTTCTTAAAAATACAATCCTTACTTACAGAGGATATGCAGCTTATCGACTTGCATGTTCAGAAATTGATCCGACTCTTTCTCAAAAATATATTGATGAAGCAATCCGTTCTTTGAGAATTGCACTTATGGATGCAAAACCAAATACGCTTGGACAGATTTACTACCAGCTTGGAAGAGCATATTTTTACAAGAACACGGTAAGCTCTTATTACTATTATTCAGACTTAGTCGTAAAATATCTTGAGCTTGCGCGTTCGCACGGTTATTATGCAGATGATATTCCTGAACTTCTTGGAATAAGTTACGGCTATCTTGGTAAATCTTATGACAGCATAAAGAGTTTTAGCGAAGCACTTAATGTTCGCGAGTCTGATTCACTTTTACTTATGATTGCTGAACAGTATTATAAAGAAGGTCAGTATCCTGCCGCAAAGCAGTATCTTTTCCAGGTAACTTCGAGGGCAAATGATGACAACCTGCTTTTAAAAAGCCAGACTCTTCTTGCCAAGATTTACATCGAAGAAGATGATTTTGACAGTGCAGGGGAGCTTTATAAGGCAATTCTGGAAAAGGATGAAAATTCGCCGGATGCGCATTTCGGAATGGGTTTAATTTACGAAAAGAACAATGATATGGTAAAAGCCAGGGCAGAATGGAGAAAAACGCTTAAAATTGACGGTTCTTATGAGCCGGCATTAAAAAAAATGTATCGTTGAGAATTTAATTGTTGAAATTATATTAAAAAACACATAAAATAAAGTAGGGGGAAAAATGCTTTTCAATAATTTCATAACAGATATCGGAATCGATTTAGGAACTTGTAATACACTTATTTATGTAAGGGGAAAGGGCATTGTAATTGATGAACCTTCCGTTGTTGCTGTAGAAAAAGGAACAAACAAAGTTTTTGCCGTTGGTGCAGAAGCTAAGAGAATGCTCTGGAAAACTCCTGGCAATATCATGGCAACCCGCCCGCTCGCTGACGGTGTAATTGCAGATATAGATTCATGCGAAAAAATGATAAAATATTTTATCGGAAAAATTTTACCTAAGCACAGAATTTTCAGTTCAACAAGAATGAAGATTGGTATTCCATCTTGTATCACAGAAGTTGAACGCCGTGCTGTAACAGAAGCTGCATTTAAAGCAGGTGCAAAAGAAGTAGAAGTAATTCCAGAAAGTCTTGCTGCTGCAATCGGTGCAAAAATTCCTATTCACGAACCTGCAGGCCATATGATTTGTGATATCGGTGGTGGAACTGCAGAAATTTCTGTAATCTCCCTTGGCGATATGGTTAATACTTCTTCTATTCGTGTTGGTGGAAATAAATTTGATGAAACAATCGTAAAGCATATTCAGAACGTTCATAACCTTATGATCGGTCAGCAGACTGCAGAACGATTAAAGATAGAAATCGGAAACGTTGCTCCGGACAAGAACATCGAAAAGATGGAAATCAAAGGACGTGATGCAATTACAGGTCTTCCGAGAAGAATGGAAATTGACTCAGTTGAAATTCGTGAAGCATTAAAAGAACCTGTTAACATGATTATCGATGAAATTAAATCTACACTCGGACATACTCCTCCAGAACTTGCAGCAGATATCGTTGAACGCGGAATCGTTATGACCGGTGGTGGTTCGATGCTCAAAGGTCTTGCAAAACTTATCTCTAAAGAAACAAATGTTCCTGTTATTCTTGCAGAACGTCCTCTCGAATGTGTTGCACTTGGAGCAGGCGAAGCATTTGAATTGTTTAAAGATATGTCTTCTGACAGAGCTATGTACGATAGAATCAACAGTTAGAATTTTTTTCAAATGCAAAAAGATAAAAAATCACATTTTAAATTTCGCATTCAGGAACTGTTTCTCATAATACTCGTACTGGCATCTGGTATGATGATTTCTTTTTCCAGCGGTGGTTTTGTCGTAAGTTTTAAAAACATTGGATTTACGATTTTTTCTGTAATCGGAAAAGGGATTTCATCTGTTACATATTATGTACGTGATACAGTAACTTCTGTTCAGAAACTTGCAAAGTTAAATAAAGAATACGAACTCCTTTCTGAAAAGTTAAAAGATTATGAATACATGCAGAGAACAAATGCAAGTATCAGAAAGGAAAATGCAAGATTAAAAGAACAGCTTGGTTTTGTAGAAAGTGTTCAGCAGAAAACGATACCAGCAAATATTATTTCCCGTGGTGCAGATAACCTTCATACGACAATCATAATCGATAAAGGAAGTCGTGAAGGTATTAAGAAAAATATGAGCGTTATTTCGGTTCAGGGTGGAAATATCGGAATCGTTGGGCGCGTAATTTCTGTAGGTTATACAACAAGCGAAGTAATGCCTCTTTATAACATAAACTGTACTGTTTCTGCGCGCATTCAGAATACACGTGATATCGGTCTTGTTTCTGGCAACGGTTCAGAAGATATTTCGCTTTCGATGAAATACATAAAGAAAAAAGTAATCGGTGAACTTCATTATGGTGATGTTGTAGTTACATCGGGTGAAAACGGAAACTACTTAAAAGACATTCCTCTTGGAACGATTTCTAAAATTACGGTTCTTGATTACGATTCTTCGCTTGATATAGAAATTACTCCGATTGTTAATTTTTCGCGTCTTGAATATGTAATCGTTATTTCTTCTACTGAATTAAAGGAAAACCCTGCAGGAAATACTGACTCAGAAACAAAAGGGGAGGACAGTAATGGCTAAATCTTATTTATCAAGCATTTTCTTTTTAATCATTACGGTTCTCGTGGAAACAGCGATTCTTTCTAAGATTGCTATTTTACCTGTAATTCCTGATCTTCTTTTAATATGTTCACTTTATTTTGCAGTAAACAATGGAAGTCTTCATGGAGAAATTACTGGCTTTACTTCTGGCCTTTTGATTGATTTTTTAAGCGGAAGTGCATTTGGACTTAACTGTCTTGTAAGAACTGTAATTGGTTATCTTACCGGATATTTTAGAAAAATGCTTAACTTAAAATCTTTCCTTGTTACATTCCTCATTGGATTTATCGGAACAATTTTAAAGGCAATCTTAATTTACATGACATCGTTCTTTTTCCCGAACATGGTAAATACATATAATATTTTTACGGACGTGTTCCTGTTTGAACTTCTTCTAAATTCGTTCCTGTCTCCGATTGTATTTAAATTTCTTGACAGGTTTTCTAACTTTATTCTTCTGCCGGAAAATTATTAAAGTACTTTTGAGGGTGTGGGAAAGTGAGTATAGATAATAACAACAATCAGTCAACAAAAAGAGACAAGGCAGTTATTGCCTATGTTTTTGTTATGCTCTCATCAATAATTATCTGTATTTATCTTTTTAAGCTTTTTTCGATGCAGGTTATCGAAGGAAGTCTTTATAAAATTCAGTCAAAGAATATTTCAAGCCGCCAGACAACGATTGTTGCTCAGCGTGGTGAAATTTACGACAGAAACAACGACAATGCGATGGTCGTAAACTCTGACTCATTTGCTGTAGAAATTACTCCAGGTGATATTCCTTCTGTTGAATTTGATACAGTAACGGCAAAGCTTGCTTCTATACTTGGAATTCCTAAAAGTGACATTGATGAGCATGTTCCGCCTGAAGTAAGAAAAACATTTACACCGATTACGATAAAAACAAACGTTTCGTTTTCTGCAATCGGAAACATCGCAGAAAATATAAACGATCTTCCGGGAGTTTCATGGATTTCTCGCCCGATGAGAAACTATATCGAAACAGGAAGTTTTTCTCATATACTCGGCTATGTAGGTAAAATTACAAGAGACGAAATGAACCAGATGTATAACCAGGGAGGTTATACAAAAAACAGTATCGTCGGTAAAATCGGAATCGAAAAACAATATGACTCACTTCTCCAGGGAAAAGACGGTTATGAAGAAAAAACCGTAGACGTTAGGGGACGAGTTCTTTCTGATACATCGATAAGTGTTCCTCCAAAAATGGGAAATAAGCTTGTCCTCACGATTGACTCAAGACTCCAGACATTATGCGAAAAAGCTTTGGGCAATCGAATCGGTTCAGCAGTAGTTTTAAAACCTTCGACAGGAGAAATCCTTGCGATGGTTTCGTATCCTTATTTTGACTCGAATCTGTTCAACTCAGAAAATTATGCAGAGGAATATCAGAAGCTTATTAAAGCAGAAAACAAACCGTTTTTGAATAGAGCTGTTAACGCAGCTTATGCTCCGGCTTCTACTTTTAAAATTATCATGTCGGCTGCGATTCTTGCAGAAAAAGCTTTCCCTGAATATGAAAGGGTAGAGTGCAAGGGTGAGATTGAATATGGTGGAAGAACGTTCCACTGCTGGATTTTGCGACCAGGACATGGAAAGCTAGATTTAAAACATGCTGTCGGACATTCGTGCGATATTTATTTCTGGCAGGTTGGTCGTGATCATCTTGGAATTGATAAAATTGCAGAATACTCAAAGATGTTTGGCTTCGGGCAGAGCACACAGGTAGACCTTCCGAGCCATTCAAAAGGATTTGTTCCGACTGCATTGTGGAAGGAACGTAAATATCACGAAAGATGGCTCGATGGTGATACGATGGCTGTATCAATCGGTCAGGGGTATACGACTGCAACGCCGCTTCAGGTAGCAGATGTAATGTGCATGGTTTGTAACAGCGGAAAAATTTACAAGCCTCATCTTTTAAAGGAAGTGCGCGATCCTGTTACTGATGAAATCATTCAGAGTGTAGAGCCGGAAGTAATGTTTGAAAACTCAATCGATGAATCTGTCTGGAAAAAAATCCGCGAAGCACTGCGTTTTGTTGCTACAGATGGTTCAGCAAAATATGCAATGCAGAATCCTACTGTAAAGATTGCATGTAAAACCGGTACTGCAGAAGTTAACGGATATACAGACAGCTGGCATAACTGGCTTTTAGCTTATGCACCTTATGATGCGCCGGTAGAAGATCAGATTGTAGTAAACGTAATGGTAGAAGCTGCAAACACATGGGAATGGTGGGCAACATATGCTGCAAATATCATCATTCAGGGGTATTTTGCAAATCAGGAATTTGATGAAGCTGTAAATGCATTAAATTTCAGATGGCTTATCAAACCGACAAGGATGATGGAGTAGGGAAGTTATATGAAAAAAATAAAGGTCTTTGCTGCAATAGATTATATTCTCCTGGCTTGTGTTATCTGCCTTACTTTAATCGGAATCGCATTCATTTATTCTGCGGCAATAAACAGAGATGGAGTTCTTACAAATACAAACTATCTTAAACAGATTCTCTGGGGCTGCTCCGGACTTGTTTTTATGATTGCAATTGCCTGTTATGACTACAGAAAGACCGAGCGCTATATATTCTGGATTTTTGTCGTTGCGTGCCTTGTACTTTTATATACGGCTTTCGGCGGAAGATATGTAAACGGTTCACGAAGCTGGATTGGCTTCGGAGCTTTTAGCATTCAGCCGGCAGAATTCTGTAAAGTAATATTTATTGTATTTCTTGCCTGGTATTTAAATAACAGCGAAAACGAAAATCCTTTAAAACGTTTTATCGTAAGTGTTTCGATTCTGGCACTTATGCTCGGCCTTATTATGCTTCAGCCTGACTTAGGAACTGCACTTGTATTTATACCGATTTTTATTTTTATGGCTTTTGCATCCGGAATAAAATTAAAATACATTATGATTTTTATTTCTGTCGGTGCACTTACGATTTTATTTACAATGCTTCCTGTATGGGAAACTTACATTGTACGCCACAGCATTCCTTTGCTTAAAGTCCTTAATGAGTCACGGCTCAGAATGATTGTAACGCTCGGTTTCTTTGCCGTAATGCTTGTAGGAATCCTTGGATGCATTCTTTTTAAAAATTCAAAATATTATTACTGGATTGCGTATATTGCCGGAATCATATGTATTTCGCTCATTGCTTCAAAATTCGTAGGATTAAAATTAAAAGGATATCAGTTAAAGCGACTTATCATTTTCTTAAATCCATACGTTGACCCGAAAGATTCTGGCTGGAATATCATCCAGTCAAAGATTGCAATAGGTGCTGGAGGCTTTTTTGGACGCGGATTTTTAAGGGGAATGCAGAGCCATTTGAACTATCTTCCTGAACAGGGAACTGACTTTATATTCAGCATTCTGTGCGAGGAATGGGGCTTTGCAGGCGGTTTTATAGTCTTCCTTCTTTACCTGATCATCATGCTTAGAACAATCTATATTCTAAAAGAAACTCATTCAAAATACGGCTGTTATATCGTAACCGGAATATTCGGCATGTTCTTCTTTCACTTTGTAGAAAACATCGGAATGGTTATGGGTCTTATGCCGATTACAGGAATTCCGCTGCTGTTTTTGTCATACGGTGGTTCGTCTCTATGGACTTCGATGATCTGCATCGGTCTTGTAATGGCAATAAGATACAGGCGATTTAATTTCATGGATTAATTTTTATAGTCGTTTCTTAAAATTTTTCTTTTATGCGGAATAAAAGTATTAACGGGTGAGGTGTGCAGCAGGTAGCACACGCGGGAGAGTTGTAAGAAGTTATATATATTGGTAGACAGAATATACATTATAGGAAGTGAAATATTATGAGATATGGCGTAAAAATACTAAGGAAAACTCGTATTTTGAAATTATATTTATATATATAAAACTCCACCATATTTACGACTTATGTTTATATGTATAAACCCCTCACGGTTAGATTAAGAAATATCATTTATCGAGTAAATTCAGCTTTTCGCAGATAAACTCACTTTTTTCCTTGAGGCCGATTTTTCCTGTCTTAAGGATGAGCATATTTGGCTTAGTTGCATCAAGTGAAATCATAGCCGGATTCTGCTTGATGAGATTAAGGACGTTGTCAACTTTAATTTCCGACACTTTGGAAAATTCAACATAAACGACATGATTTTTTTCTTTAATCGATGCTATGTTCAGTTTCTTGCAAACACAGCGGATTTCTGCAAGAGTTATGAGGCTTATGACTTCATCCGGAATCGGACCAAAACGGTCAAGAAGCTCGATGTAAATACTGTCCAGTTCATCCTTTGTCTGAACGGCTGCAATTTTCTTGTATATTTCCATTTTAGTCTGTGAACTGTGAACATAAGAATCAGGTATAAATCCTGAGTATTCAAGTTCCATAAGAACTTCACTTTCGGGCTTATAATCTTTCTGTTTTGTAAGTATAGAAATTGCTTCGTTTAAAAGACGAAGATACATGTCAAATCCTACTGAATAAACATCCCCGGACTGATCGCGTCCAAGAAGATTTCCAGCCCCGCGAATTTCCATATCTTTCATGGCAATTTTAAAACCGCTTCCAAGTTCCGTAAAATCGCTTATAACCTGGAGTCGCTTCATTGCAACTTCTGACAGAACTTTGTTTTCCGGATAAAAAAGATAGGCATATGCCTTTTTGTCGCTTCGCCCTACCCGACCCCTTAACTGATAAAGCTGGCTTACGCCGTACATGTCTGCCCTGTCGATTATGATTGTATTTACGTTCGGAATGTCGATTCCATTTTCGATGATTGTTGTTGCAACAAGAACATGAAAGCCGCCCATTTTAAATCTGTGGAATATATCATCAAGTTCATCACTTGTCATCTGTCCATGGGCTGTATCAATAAGCATTTCTGGAACAAGACGCTCAAGCTTTATACGGGTTTCTTCCAGAGTTTCTACACGGTTATGAAGATAGAAAACCTGGCCGCCGCGTTCAACTTCGTTCCGGATTGCCTTTGCGATTTTGTCATCGTTGTATTCGCTTATTACAGTTTCGATAGGTTTTCTGTTCTGCGGCGGCGTCGTTAAAAGACTCATGTCGCGTATCTTTAAAAGGCTCATGTGCAGAGAGCGAGGAATCGGTGTTGCAGAAAGAGCAAGTGAATCTATATTGTTTTTCATTACCTTTAGTCTTTCTTTATCTTTTACGCCAAATCTCTGTTCTTCATCTATTATCAAAAGACCAAGGTTTTTAAATTTTATGTCATTCTGAATTATTCTGTGCGTTCCGATAAGGATATCGACTTCGCCGAGTGCAAGTTTTTCTATGATTTTTTTCTGATCTTTTTTTGCGACAAAGCGTGAAAGGTGTGCAATCGAAACCGGAAAATTCTTAAATCGTTCAACACATGTTTCATAATGCTGTTCTGCAAGAATCGTCGTCGGAGCTAAAAATGCAACCTGTTTTCCGCCAAGAACGGCTTTAAAAGCTGCCCTCATCGCAATTTCTGTTTTACCGTAACCGACATCACCACAAAGAAGTCTGTCCATCGGAACAGGCTTTTCCATATCTTCTTTTATTTCTTTTGTAACAGAAAGCTGATCCTGTGTATCTTCGTACGGGAACGCGGCTTCAAATGCAACCTGCCATTCTGTATCTTTAGGAAAAGCGTAGCCTGCACTTGCCTTTCTTCTTGAATATAAATCAATGAGCTTTTGTGCAAGATCTTCTACGGCTTTTTTTACGCGGTTCTTGCGGTTTTCCCATGTTTTGCTTCCAATCGTATCGATTTTCGGAGCATTTCCTTCGTTACCGATATATTTCTGTACTAAGTTAACCTGCTCAATCGGAACAAATGCAAATTCTTCTCCTGCGTATTCAAGCTTTATGTAATCGCGTTCTGTTCCCATCGATTTAACGCGTTCAATTCCTTTAAAAATTCCGATTCCATAATTAACGTGAACGACATAATCACCCGGATTTAAATCTACAAAAGTGTCGATTACAGCGCTTTTTACATGGGCAATCGATTTTGGAATATGACGTTTTCTTCCGAAAATTTCGTTTTCCTGAATTACAAGTATTTTTTCATCAGGGATTCCAAAGCCGGATGAAATTTCTTCTGGAATAAGAATGACGCGGTTTTTACATTCTTCTGATGTATAATCTTTAAGAATTTCATTTATGCGAAGACTCTGATTTTCGCCGTTTGTAAATATATAGATTTTCCAGTCATCTTTCTGGAGTGTTTCTATCTGTTCTTTTAAGTAATTTATGTTTCCAAAAAAACTTCTCGGCGGGTCAAGATTAAATTTTATTTTTGTATGCTGAATTGATTTAGTTTCTTTATCTTCTTCATCTATCTGTGTATGGATTGATTTATAAATAATTTTTTTATCGTGAGAATCACAGAGTCTGTCAAAATCAAATAAAATTTTTTCAGGACTCAATACAAGTTCAACAGGACGGGCTTTTTTAAATGAACCCATAAACTCTTTCTGAAGCGATTCTCTGGAATTCTGGAGCCTGTCAAAATCATAGTAAAAAACAAGCGTGTCATCGTTTATGTAATCAAGCACAGAATACTGTCTATCAAAAAGTGCAGGATATAAAAGTTCCTCGCCTTCTGCTTCACCGGTAGATTCAAGTTTTTCAAGAAGCTCATCAAATTTTTCACATAAATTTACTGGACTTAAACCAAGAGAACTTGTGTATTCATCAGAGATTGTCTGATTTTTTTTGAATGTTTCACGAAGCTTTGAGTCAAGTTCAGCTGTAAAATCATCAGTCCATAAGATTTCCTTTGAAGGATAAATCGTTATGCGGTCAACCGCGTCTATCGTTGTCTGAGTTTCTACGCTGAATGTCTTGATATTTTCAATTGTATCAAAATCAAAGACAATTCTGTAAGGATCTTCATCGCACGAAAGATAGATGTCAAGAACTTCACCTCTAAGCGTAAACTCCCCGCCTACACTAACCTTCGAAACCCTCATGTATCCTAAGTCAGTAAGTTTTTTTGCAATCTCAATCGTGTCTATGTTCTGTCCCTTTTCGAGAGTAAAAACATTTTTCTTAATGTATTCAGGTGGCGGAACCGGAGTTAAAAACGCCCTCTGGTTCATTATAAAAACGCGAGTTTTTTTTGAAATTATTTTTCGTCTGTCGGGTGTAACAAGTTTTGAAAGTGCTCCTGCCCTTTTTGAAAAAATTGCAGAACCTGGTGCGCATGCTCTGTACGGAACGGTTGACCACCATGGAAGACTTATAATTTCAAGGCTGTCCGAAAAGGTTTTTAAATCATTAATTACTGTAAGTTCTTCTTTTTCTGTCGGAACAACTATAAGTGTGTCGCATAAAATCTCTTCGTCACTTTTATTATTTTTCTTTGAGTCTTTGTATTGTATCGCTCTTATGTATTTTTTTCTTACTGAATCAACAAAAGAAGATGTAAGGATTCCGTAAAAACTTCCCTGTGCGCCTTCAACTTCAATCGGAAAATTATACTTGTCATTAGTAAAGTTATTTATTGAATTATTAAAAATATTCCACTTATTAATTGCATCTATTAATGAATTTGATAATAATGTATTCATAAAATATTTCCGATAATATAGTCGTGAGGTAAAAGTTTTGAAAAAGTTTACTTTAGTCATTATAACATTTTTAACATTGTTTGCACATACGGTTTCTGCTCAAGGGTTATTCAACACTGATATGTCAAACTACAAGGATGCTTCTGTAACAATCAAGTTTTATGACAGAACCATGTATTATCCTGACAACACAAAGGAAAATCCGATTCTCGTTCATATTACAATCTGTAATAACGGAACAGAAACATTAAGATTTAAGCTTGCAGACGACAGAATGTTCAGCGCAGATTTTAATGCCTACAATGTAAAAAACATCGGACTTGACCAGACAGACGAAATCGTAAGAAAGCGTACTACAAACCAGTATGTTTATTTTAGGGAAATTGCGCTCGAAACCGGTGAAGAATATTCGTTTATCGAAAATGTAAAGGACTACCTTGTTTTTTCTGAACCTTCAATTTATTACCTCGAACTTTCTTTCTATCCTGAACTTTATAAATCACGATATATTGAATTAAAATCAAACAGACTTACTTTAGAAATCCGCCCTTCTCCTACTGCAGCATCTTCGAATGTAATTCCTGTTCAGTCAGAAACAGCACAGATTTTAAAACCACAACCTATTTCTCCTGATAAGGTTGTTGAACAGACTATTGTAGCACGCCAGAAATCTTTGTGGGATCAGTTCTTCCTTTACATTGACCTTGAAACAATGCTTAAAAAAGATCCATTGAGAAAAAGACAGTATCAGAATTCTTCTTCAAAAGAATGTGCAAAGATGCTCGAAGAGTTTAAATCAAACCTCATGGCAGAAAGAATAGATACAGACATCGTTGCAATTCCTGAACGTTTTGAGATTGTAAGAACTACTTATTCTGCAACAGAAGGAAAAGTAATTGTTCTTGAATGGTTTAAAAACCCTACTTTCTATGAGAAAAAGCAGTATACATATTCTGTAAGACAGCGTGACGGAATATGGCACATCTATGATTATACAGTTGATAATTTGGGGACAGAATGAAAGTTTTACTGATTGCTGACGAAGAAGATTTTATCGAAAAAGCTACTGCTAAACTCAACGACAACGGATTTGACGTAATTACTTACCGCTGGCTTTTAAAAGCTATGGATAACGTAGAAGAAATTGCTCCGGAAGTAATTATCGTCAGTGCAGCAAGTTATCCACGTCACTGGAAAACACTTGTATCGTTTGTGCAGACAGGTCTTTCGAAAATCGTTCCTAAAGTAATTCTTTACATTCAGCGTTCTCTTGATGATGAAGAAATAAAAAAGACAGAAGCCCTTAATATATGCGGTATATTCAACTCGATTGATGAAAATGGATTAAATGAAATGCTTGATCTTATTTCTGATAAGAAATCTAAAGATTATTCACTCATTTTTACAAATCCAAAAACAGGAGCTTTCGTTACAGGAAAGATTCTTTCTTACGAGAATGATGTTATTTCATTTGAACCTGATTTACCAGCTTCTGTTTCTGCCCTTCCAGAAGATCAGAAAATAACACAGGCAACGCTTAAAAATAAAAATTCAATTAAATATATAAGCGCAAAAATTGTTTCAAAAATCAATAACAGTCAGAAAATCAAATTGCAGGTAATCTAACATCTATGAAAAAACAGGCTAAATTCTTTTGTGAAAATTGCGGCGAAGAAGTTCCTCAGAATGCAAGATTCTGTAAAAAGTGCGGTCGTTTTTTCTCTGCAGTCCGCTGCCCTAAATGCGGTAAAGTTGGATCTGCACATTCTTTTACAAACGGATGTCCAAGATGCGGTTATGCAGAAAAAGGACAGATGTCTTCTAAGAGTTCAAAAGATGAAAAAGATTTTGGACCTAAAAAGAATCATTTTTATTTTCATATGCCTCATCGTAATTCAGCATCAACTAAGGATTATGCAAAGAAAAAATATTCAGCATCTTCCCTTCCTGTATGGATTTATGCAATTACTACAAGTCTGCTTGTCGTAATGATTATTCTTTTTATGAAATGTTCACGATAAATGCGTGTGATTGATTAAAACCATAAAATCTGCTATTATACTTTTTATTGTTAGCCCGAATGGTGAAATTGGTAGACACGCTAGCTTCAGGTGCTAGTGAGAGCAATCTCGTAGGAGTTCAAGTCTCCTTTCGGGCAACTTTATATTTCAAAAACGCATACCTTTTCGTTTACAGGATTCTTAAAACTTAAATAAAAAGCAGTAAATAAAAACTCTTCTCCACTTTTATAATCTGGATTATAAATTTCATCGCCTTTTACGGGAAGTGAACACCATGCAAGATGTGACCTTACCTGATGTCTGAATCCTTCTTTAATCGTACAGACTGCACTGTACTCACTGCCTTTTTTTGTTACATCGATATAAGTTGAATATTCTTTAGAACCTGCTTTTTTTGCTTCTGCCCTTGAGCCTTCTTTTAATGCAGGACGTACTTCTTTTCTTCCTGGTCCATACATTCGAAAAAAGCTTGTCTGAACAAATGAAATTTTTTTTCCATCACGCATTTTTTTAACTGCTTCTGTATTTTTGCAGAAAGGGAACCCTTCTTTATTCTGTTCAGTATAAGAGCAGATGGCACGGTACTTTTTTATAAAAAGCCCTTCTTTCTGCTGTTCTATGAATGAGTCATATGCTTTTTGCGTGCATGCAATAAGTAAAAGACCGTCAGTAACATTGTCAATTCTGTGAACAAGACCGTATTCAATTTCTTTTTTGCCTTTAACGTTTTTAATTTCAGGATATAAATCAAGACAGAATGAAAGTGCATTGTCTTTATCTAAATCATTTAAAGGTGCACTTGCAATGTGGCGCTGCTTGTAGAGGATTATAAACGGTTCGTTTTTATCCGGTTCGTGAAGGATTTTTATTTTATCTGTCATTTTTTTACATACCTTTTGGGCATAACAGGAATTTCTTTTTCAAAATTTTGAGAAAGCTCCGTTATGATTTTTTTAAATCGTTCAGGAACAGCAGCCCTAAACCGTGTAAAAACATCTTTTTCTGGGAGTCTTATGTCTATCTGGCGTGAGTGCAGCATGAGTGTTGCGTCAGGAAATCTTTCATCTTTTTTGCCGTAAATCGGATCTCCCAGAATCGGGCAGCCAAGATATTTCATGTGTACCCTTATTTGATGTGTTCGTCCTGTTTTTAGTCGTACACGAATTAAAGAATAGTTTCCGTAATATGCAATTACCTTGTATAAAGTTCGTGCAAATTTTCCCTGTGTTGAATCAACTGCAGCTTTAAATTTTTTTCTGTCTTTCGGATCACGAAAAATCTGCGTTTTAACATCGCCTGCAGAAGCAGGTGGACGACCTTTTGTTATTAAAATATATTCTTTATGAAGCTTTCGTTTTAAAAACTGCTCGCAAAGCCAGGTTTGAGCATCAGAATTTTTTGCGGTAATTATGATGCCAGAAGTATCTTTATCAAGCCTGTGT
Organism: uncultured Treponema sp.; assembly: GCA_905236565.1. Taxonomy (GTDB): domain Bacteria; phylum Spirochaetota; class Spirochaetia; order Treponematales; family Treponemataceae; genus Treponema_D. The sequence continues at coordinate 27,594 of CAJORB010000056.1, forward strand.
ACAATTCCTGGCCTTCTGTTTGCAAGAACCTTAGAAATATCATCATCCTGAATTTCTGCAATTGCACTTCTATTCCAGTGATATAAAAGGGCGTTTACTAAAGTTCCATTCCAGTTACCGGATGCAGGATGAGTTACCATCCCCTGCTCTTTATTTACAACAGTTACGTTGTTATCTTCATAAATAATATTAAGGGGAATATTTTCTGGTTTTATATCAGTCGGAATATTGTCATCCCATTGGATTTCAATTAAATCGCCGGCCTTAATTTTACTTGATAGTTTTGCAAGTCTGTCGTTTAAATAAATTTCTGTTGCAGAAGATTTTAATTTTGACCTGTTCATTCCGTCTTTGAGCGAAGCAATATATTTGTCAAGGCGCACTGATTCTTTAAAATCCTGTGGAACTTCACTGCTAAAAAACGGCACTTTCTACACTTCCGTATAAATATTCTTTTTCACGTTTATATTTTTCTGGAACAGGAACAATGTTAAGTTCATTTTCGATGGTTGTAATTTTTACATTTTCCTGTAGAATCTGCTGACTGTCTTTTTTTTCTTTGTGATGCTTTATGAGATTAATCGTAAGGTTTGTTACTCCGATTCCGACAGCAACTAGAGATGATGCTACAAGAATGTTTATCTGATCCTGCTGTGTGGCATTTGCTCCCTTTGTAAACGGATTTGCAAAATATGAGCCGTCCCAGTTATGCTGTGCGCAGTTGTAAATTGAGTAGCCGAGAGATACACCTATTGTTACAAAAGGAAGAGAACCTAATGTAATGATTTCTGTTCTTCGAGCCTGTTCAACCCAATATGGAATTTCTTTTTCATCATACGGAACAGGTTCTTCTGATTCATTAGAACTTTGAGCAAAACAGAATTGAGAGAAAGAAACTAAAATCAAAATAAATGGTAAGAACTTTTTCAATTATAATTCCTCTGTCCAAAAATACTTGTTCCGATACGAACAAGAGTTGCACCCTCTTCTATCGCAATTTCAAAGTCGTGTGACATACCCATGGAAAGTTCATTTAAATCAAACTGCGTGTATTCCTTTTTTAATTTATCCCTGCACTCACGAAGCGTTACAAAAGACTTTCTAATTAAATCTTTATCTTCTGTAAAAGGCGCCATCGTCATAAAGCCTGCAGGATTTATATGAGGATATTTCCCCTGTTTAAAAAGTTCGAGCGCTTCTTTAATTGAATCAACATCAGCAAATCCAGATTTTGATTCTTCTCCTGTATGAAGCTCAAAAAGTATGTCGATTTTTTTTTCAATTTTTGCACACTGTTTTTCTATTTCGTCTAAAAGTTCAATTCTGTCTGCAGATTCGATGCACTCACAGATTTTTACCGCATCCTTTACTTTATTTCTCTGCAGCGAACCTATTATATGAAGTCTGGCTTGAGGATATTTTTCTCTTACGGCTGTAAACTTTTCTTTTGCTTCCTGCACGCGGTTTTCTCCAAAAAGAAGCTGACCGCATTCAATTGCTTCGATTACACTTGTGTCCGGGTGAAATTTACTTACTGCAACAAGCTTTACTTCGTCCGGATTTCTTGAGCATTTTCTGCACGCGTCACTTATTTTATTTTTAACTGTTTCAAGATTATTTTTTATTTCCATTTTTTTATTCCGTCAGGATTTAATTATATCCTTATTGATTACATCAGACAATAAGAGAAGTTCGTCAAGCGACATTACTTCTGCCCTTAAAAGAGGATTTATTCCGGCTTTAGAAAGAGCGGCATCTGCTTTTTCTGAAGATGAAAGAAAAGCTGTAAGATTATTTTTTACAGTCTTTCTTCTTGGAGAAAACAAAGCCCTTTGCATTTTACAAAAAAGAACAGGATTTTCGCAGCGTGGAAAATTTTCCTTTCTTGTAAAAAGAACACTGCGGGAATCTACATTCGGTTTAGGCCAGAAATTTGCGCCTGCTAAATCTATGATGTTTGTAATATCATATGCCCATGAACACAGCACACTGAACGAAGAATAATCTTCTGTTCCGGGTTTTGCACACATTCTTTTTGCAACTTCTTTTTGAACTGTAAAAACACATTTTTCAAATCTTATGCTGTTTTCGATTGTATCTGCAATTAATGTTGCCGCAATATTATACGGAAGATTTCCGAAAAATCTGTCAGGACAATTTTTACCCGTAGCATCTTTAAAATCTTTAAGAGCGTTCTTCCATGTTTTTAAAACATCGCCCTCGATAAGAGAAAATTTTTTCTTATCAGAATAATCTTCAAAAAAATCTTTTACGCACGAAGCAAAACCTTTGTCGATTTCAAAAGCAGTAAGACTTGCACCGCGTGATAAAATCTCATCGGTCATACAGCCAAGACCCGGCCCTACTTCCCAGACAAAAGTATTTTCGTTTACATCAAGTGCATCAATAATTTTTTTTCTTGCAGTTTCGTTTATCAGAAAATTCTGTCCAAATTTTTTCTGCATCGCAAAACCTTTTTTCTCGAGGAAAGATTTTAATTCTTGAGCACTGTTGTAATCTGGATGTGAAATCATTTTAGTTCCTTAAAGATGATTTGTAATCCATGAAATGATTTCTTTCATTACTTCATCACTGTCTGTCTCGTTTAAGATTTCGTGACGATCGTTTTCGTATAATTTAAATGAAAGATCTTTTATTCCGTGTGCCTTATAGATTTCGTTAAGTTTTGTTACAGTTTTACCATAAGCACCTACAGGATCTTCTTTTCCTGCTGCAATGAATACAGGTAAATCAACCGGAATCTTTTTAATATTTGACATTTTGTGCATCGAGATAAAAAGCTTAAAAAGTTCATGATAAAAACCTGTTGTCATAGAAAAACCACACCAGTCATCGTTCATATACATGTCAACTACAGCCTTATCTTTAGAAAGCCAGTCATACTCTGTTCTTGAATCTTTTATTCTGCTTAAGTATCCGTTAAATGCAATGCTTCCAAGTAAATATGAAGTTCTTTTTTTCTGTCCAAAAAGATAAAGAAGGTCAGCAAGAATAAGACCGCCCTTTGCTTCGAGAGCATTAGGACCTCTTGTTCCTAAAAGGAGACATCCGTCAATTTCGTTTCCATAATTTTCGATGTATGATTGAGATACAAATGAACCCCATGAATGTCCGAGAACAAAAACTTTTTTTCCAGGAAATTCATTTTTTACCTGACATACAATTTCATGTAAGTCTTCTACAATTTTTTTATGTCCGTTTTTATTGCAGAGGTATCCAAAACCTACTTCACCCTTTTCGACCTGTTTCTGTGCTGTCTTACCATGTCCTCTCTGGTCATGTGCAGAAACAGCAAAACCTGCATCAACAAAAAAACTTGCAGTTCTGTCATACCTTAAAGAATGTTCTGCCATACCATGAACAATTACGATTACAGCTTTCGGGTCATCTTCCGGAAGCCAGCGGTTAACGCATATTTCTGTTCCGTCTGTCATGGTCTGAAAAAAAGATTTGGATGTCATTTTTAGTACTCCACTTAATTTAATTTTTTTGATAAACTCATACTAAATATGAGCACTACTATTATAGCAGAAAAAATGGTTTTTGGGGGAGATTGTCTTGCAAAAATCGACGGAAAAAACGTTTTTGTTCCGTATGCAGTTCCGGGTGAAAAACTCGAAATCGAGACAGTCGAGTCCAGAAAAGATTATGACATTGCAAAAATAGTAAACATCGTCGAGCCTTCTCCAAAGCGTATTACGCCCGAATGTCCGTATTACCAGAAATGCGGCGGCTGTAACCTCATGCACATTGATTATGATTTCCAGGTTGAATTAAGAAAAAAAATCCTTTCGGATTGCTTTGAAAAATACAGAATCGAAATACCCGAAATTGAATGCGTAACTTCTCAAAATACGCTCTACAGGTCAAGATTTCAGCTGCATGACGGTGCTTTAGAAGAAAGGCATTCCAACGAAAAAATCTATATTGACCACTGTGTCATTGCAGATGAGGCTGTAAACGCCTATTTTGCGTCTGTAAAGGCCACAGACAGACCAAAAGGACGCTGCCACATATTCGGTTCAAAATGCGCAGAGCCTGAGCTTTCTGTGTCGATTCCGCATGAAAAAAACAGAGAAGAAAAAAGAGGCGCCAAAAACAATAAAAAACTAAAGCACTATATAAGGCCAAAATATGCCGGAAACATAATAGATCCTTCGACATGCGTAACGGTAAACATCCTCGATAAAAAGCTTTCATTTGATGTTCAGGGATTTTTCCAGTCAAACATAAAAATGCTCGAAAAAACGGTAAAACTCGTAACAGACGGTCTTTCCGGCCAGAATGTTCTTGACATGTACAGCGGCTGCGGAACCTTTTCTGTATTCCTCGAAGATAAATTTAATCACCTTACTTTAGTTGAACATAACAGGGCCGCCCTTGTTTTTGCAGAACAGAACTTAAAGCTTAAAAACCACGATTCTTACGGCTTGAGCGGCGAAAAATGGGTAAAAGAAAACGCAGAATCTGTCATAAAACAGAACGGACCTTTTGATGCAGTTGTAATTGACCCGCCGCGCTCGGGAATGGAAAAAGCTGTCCTTGATTATCTTTGCAGGACAAAGCCTTCAAGAATACGACTTCTTTCTTGTGATCCTGTAACAAATGTCCGGGACTTAAAGTTTTTAATTGAGGCAGGCTATAAAATCAAGCGCGTCTTTCTGCTTGATTTTTACCCGCAGACTTCCCATATCGAAAGTTTATGCTATCTTGAGAGTGATTAATGTATATTAAAAGATACAAGTTAAGAAAAATTCTAGTTCCTCTTGCCTTTTTTATCGCTTCCCTTACCTCTGTATCCGCGCAGGATTCTGATATTAAAAGCATAAAACTAGATGAACTTGACAGAAGCGCTGTCTTTGTAACAGGTGGCTACCCTACAGACGTTCCGCATAAAACAAGCTACGGTTTTATATGTGTTCAGGATTCGAAGTTCATTTCGTGTACTTCAAAGTCGGGTCAAAATCTCTGGCTTACAAATTTAAAGGACAAGATAAAATTCTATACAGTTACAAAAAATGATTTTACTTACGTAATAACTCAGAAAAATCAGCTTTCTCTTTTAAATCCGTCGGGGCTTACGCTCTGGACATCGAATCTTGATTTTATTCCGACTGGAGCCCCGTTACAAGGCTTTGAAGACCGCGTTTACATTACAGGAGAAAATACGGTTGCCTGCTGGTCAATAGGCTCAGAAAAAAAGTGGAAGATTTCCACAGAAAAACAGGGAATCTTAAAGCCGCGCGTTTTAAACGATGCAAGCCTTCTTGTCTTTATGGCAGAAACTGTCGGTGCAAAAACAAAGGCACTCCGCATCTGTCCATACGGGGCTGTAATTGAAGAAATCGTTTTTCAGGGAACTGTGCTCAATTCTTTTTCTACAGAAGACGGAGTTATTCTTGCCTTTTCTGACGGTAAAATCGGTATGTGTTCTGTAAACGATAAAAAAGACGGAATCAAAAATCACATGACCTTTTCTAAATGGGTAAACAACGATGTTTTCTGTAATTCAAATACGATGTACTGTAAAGCTTCAAAAGGCATGTGCGCCCTGTTTACTCCAAACGACAGACTTTATTTAATTGATCTTGAAAGCGGAATCACAAAAGGTTCTTTTTCACTTCCGGCTATAAACAAAAATTCTTGCCTGTCGATTGATTTTATCGACGAAAAATTCGTAATTTTTGACCAGAGTTCGTGCGTAATTTACAGCTCTCAGGGAAAGCTCATTCGCGAGTTTGTAATGCCTTCCCAGAGCGGAAAATACAAATGGCTTTATGCAATGTTCATAGATAACGGAATCCTCTGCTTTTTTTCAAAAGACTGGACTGTAAGCGCATTTAAAATCCTTTCGACTTCGAAAGAAAACGAAGTTTCGACTTATGACTTTTTTAAAGCTGAATTAAACAAAAGAACTAAAAATTACTTTATCGAAAACATCGACTACTGTCCGCAAAAATCTGCTTTTTCAGAAGAGGTTTTAAAGACTGTAAAGGCTTATGACTACGGAGAAGCAGAAATCGATATAACTTCTGACCTTGCAGCCGTGTTAAACAAAAGAATGAACGAAACTAAAACCGTTCAGTCTACACGACTTGAAGACAATGTTTTTAAGGTAAATTACAGTTCTGCAGACATAGAAAAGGTTTTAAAGATTGCCCCCGAAGTTCACTCGATTTACCTCCAGGAGCTTTTAATCGAGTTTTTTAAGACAGAAAAAGACAAGACTTTAATAACATCGGCTCTTGTCTCGTTCTGCAGTTTTGCCTATGATCCGACAGGCGAAATACTTCTGGAAATTGAGCGCCTTATAAGAAAGACTAATCCGACCGACAAATATCTTCTTGAAGTTTCGATTGACGCAGTCTATGAAATATGCCGCTTTATGGGACGGCCTGCCCTATACTCAAAAGGAAAGCAGATTTTAAGCAATTTCTTTTATCCGCAGTACGACGAAAAGACAAAAGCCCACGCCAGAGCCATTTTACAAAAACTTGCCGATTTGAATATGTAATGGTATAATATTTCTTATATAAAAAGGAATAAATCTGGAGGATTTTTTAATGCGTAACAATTCTTTTACTAAAAAACTTGCCGGAGTGCTTGTTTTTACATTTGTAATTTCTACTGCATTTTGTCTTGATGTTGATGAAGTAGAAATCAAGTCTACACAGAATCAGACAATTGTATTTGAAAACTATACCGGACCGCACAAAGTTGTTGACTCTCTCGAAGCAATCAAAGGAATCGGTGACAGCCTTGGAAATAATCTTGAAAAAGAAAAATCTTCTACACGCGGAAATCCTGATAAGTATTATATCATTCACTGCTATGACCAGAACGAAGGAAAACTCAATGCAGACATCCTCGTTATAGGAAAAGATGCAGGTGTTGACCATATCAGAAACTTGAGACACATCATTGCTTCTTACATGTCAAAGGCCTATGGATACAGTTATGATGACGCCTACACTCTTGCAACATTCGTAACGGTTTACAATGCAGTTTACAGAAAGAACCTTGACTACTTTAAGAGCAAGTACAAGGATGTTGTAATAAAGAATCTTTCAGAAGATAAAGCAGGTCTTGCCATTTCATGGAAAGAATGGGCAGGAAATTCTCAGATTGTAATTCCTCTTTCTGATGTAAACGGCGGATTAAGTACTGTTGATACTTCTGTAATCAGTGATAAAAATGTAGTTAATTCCATGAAAGAAGAAGATGATAAGGGAATTGACGAAAGAAAGAACATGGTTGACATCAAAGAGCGCGAAGCAGAAACCGCACAGGAAAAAGCAAACGACGCTCAGAAAGAAGCAACAAAGCAGGAAGAAAAATTAAAAGAAGAAAAGAAAGAGCTTGCACAGAAAAAAGAAGAAGCTCAGGAAGCACAGAAAAAAGCTGATGATGCAAAACAGAAAGCCGAAGAAAATCCAAAAGACAAACAGGCTAAAAAAGACGCAGAAGAAGCACAGAAAAAAGCTGACGAAAAGAAAACAGAAGTAGCAAAACAGGAAGAAAAAGTAGAAAAGCAGAAAGAAAAGACAGAAGAAGCTAAGAGCGAAGCTCAGAAAGAACAGTCTAAGGCAGATAAAAAACAGACCGAAGCTCAGACAGAAAGAAAAGAAATTGCAAAAGACCAGAAAGAAGTAATTCAGAATAAAGAAACAGAAGCAAAGAATGGTGTATATGCACTTAAACTTGTTGACTCTTCTTCCCTCCTTTCTACAATCGTAAAGGTTAATAAAGAAGACGGAAAAGAATTAAAAACTTCTTCTGTAAAAGTTATCAGAAACAGAGTTATCTTTAACGATGGAAATAACTTTATTGCAATTGCAGGACAGACAAGCAAAAAAGGTGCTGTAAAACTTGTTCATATTGACAAGGACAATCTCGAAATTGTCGGTGAATCAGAAGAAGTAATTGCAGATCAGTCTGTACTTACAAATGCCGGTTCTGACTACTACTGTGTAATCAATGACAACGGTAAGTACTACACAGGCCGCTTTAACTCAAGCCTTAAATGTACTGCAAAATCAAATGTAGAAGTTAATCCTGCTACTCCGATTGTTGTAACTGGAGACGGAATCTTCGTTACAGACAAGAGTGGAAAAGCAAGAATATTAAGCTCTAAGGATTTAAACTAGAATATCTTTTAAGTTGACGACTCTTTTGCCTTGTTCTCGAATTTCGTGTAAGAAGACAAAAAGAGTATGTCGACATCACCTGTCGGACCGTTACGCTGTTTTGCAACGATGAGTTTTGCATCCTGCACGGCGTCGCGTTCGACAGTCTTTACCCTTTCTCTGTGAAGGAACATAACTACATCGGCATCCTGTTCAATACTACCAGAACCACGAAGCTGTGCAAGGTTTGGTTCATTACCTTCTGCATCACGCGCAACCTGTGAAAGTGCAACAATCGGAATATTAAGCTCACGTGCAAGTGCTTTTAATGATTTAGAAATTTCAGAAACCTGCTCCCAGACCTGGGATGTAGGCATATCTGTAGAAATCAAGCCGATGTAGTCGATGAAAATAATTTTTACACCCTGATTAACTACAAGACGCCGTGCCATAGCTTTTAAGTCAAGAAGCGGCATGTTAGGAACATCGACTACATAAAGCGGCGCATAATAACATCTTCCTGCCGCATCCTGAAGCTTATGAAAATCCTCAAGCCTTAACATACCGCTTTTTAGCTTACCACCCGGAACACGGGCAACCTGGCTTAAAAGTCGCTGACCGATCATTTCGTATGACATTTCAAGACTAAAGAATCCGCATGGAATCTTCTGCTCGATTGCAATATGTTCCATCATCGAAAGTGCCATTGCAGTTTTACCGATAGACGGACGCGCACCGAGAATTATAAGTTCAGAATTCTGGAATCCGCTTGTCATTGAGTCAAGTTCTGCAAAGCCTGACGGGATTCCTGTAAATGAAGTTTTGTTTTTATAGTGATCGTTTACCGTAGAAATTGTCTTGTTTACAATGTTCTGCATGTCGTAAACTTTTGTTGTCTGGTTTTTATCAGAAAGCGTAAAGATTAATTTTTCTGCTTCTTCGATTATTCCACGGCTTTCTTTTGTTTCATCATATGAGCAGGCTTTTAACTCCTGTGAGATCCTGATAAGCTCGCGGCGCACTGCCTGGTCAAGAACGATTTTTGCGTAGAACTCTACGTTTGCTGCTGTCGGAACAAGGTCTGTAAGGGATGCAATATATGCAGTTCCGCCTGCTTCTTCGAGTTTTCCTGATTTTGTAAGTTCGTTTATAAGTGCAAGGGTATCACCATGGATGTTCTGACGAAAGAGATTTATCATCGCATCGTAAATAAGTTTATTCTGGTATGAATAAAATTTTTCGCTGTCGAGCATTGACACAACATTTGATAATGCGTCCCAGTCAAGAAGAAGTGCACCTAAAACAGCCTGCTCAGCTTCGAGATTGTGTGGCGGAACTTTATCCTTTAATTCGTTGTATTGTGTCATGATACCCCCTTTTACATCTTAACAGCATAACATTTTTTAATTCTTCTCAAAAGACAACTAAAGCCGAGTCACTTTTTCAAGTTTCCCGGCTTTAATTTTAAACCCTTAGGGATTTACTTAGGCATTAGCCTCTGCTTCTTCCTGTGGTTTAGCTTCTTCTGCTTTTGGCTCAGCTTTCTTTTCTGCTTTTTTATCTGCCTTTTTTTCTGCAGCAGCAGATTTGTCTTCCTGAGCTTTTACAGTAAGATGAACTTCTGCAGTCTGTGCTTCATAAAGTTTAATTGTAACTTTGTAGTTACCGCAAGACTTGATTGCAAGACCTGGAATTTCAATCTTTTTGCGTTCAATTTCGAATCCCTGTTTAGCAAGGAGTTCCATAACTGACTGAGAAGTAACGGCACCATAAAGTTTTCCGTTTGTTCCAGCAGGAACTGAGATTTCGAGTGCTGTAGCTTCGAGTTTTTCCTTGAGGCTTGCAGAAGCAGCTCTCTTAGCATCTTTTTTAGCTTCGATTTCTGCTTTGCGGCTTTCGAAATATGCAACTGTTGCTTCGTTGTAAGGAACAGCTAAATTTCTTGGAAAAAGAAAGTTGCGGTAATAACCGTTTGCAACTACTTTTACGTCACCTTCTTCACCGAGGTGTTTTACATCTGCATTAAGAATTACTTTCATATTCAAGCTCCTTTTCTTTTTAAGGCACCGCGTCACCAGGAGTTAGATCGCAGCACCCTTATTTAAATTTAATTTATTCTGCAACGTATGGTAAAAGACAGATTGAACGAGCGCGTTTGATTTCGCGTGCAAGTTCTCTCTGGTGTTTTGCACATGTGCCTGTGATGCGGCGAGGAAGAATCTTTCCTCTTTCTGTTGTAAAGCGGCGAAGTCCGTCAGCATCTTTGTAATCGATTTTTGCTTTGTTAGCACAGAAGCGGCAAACCTTTTTTCTAAAGAAAGTTTTACCTTTTGCGCGGGCACCACGTCCCTCACCTTCGCGTCCGTCACCAGCAAGACTAGCTTCGTTAGATTCCATAACTGCCTGGTCTTTATCTTCTACAGACTGCATATCCATTGTTTCGTCTGACATATTAATCTCCTATTAAAAATTAAAACGGAATATCTTCAGGGAAGCTTGTATCTTCTCCATATGGAACATCATCCATAGGACTAGGTGCACTATTTGCTGAACCTGCTGGTCTTGGCTGGAATTTCGGAGCAAAACCCCCAGATGGCTGGTCTCCAGATCCACCGTTATCCGATCTTCCGCCCAATAACTGAACATTTTCTGCAACGATAGTTACACGACTGTTTTTCTGACCGTCTTTTTCCCAACGGTCCTGTCTAAGATAGCCGTCAACAGCAATCTGTTTACCCTTCTGTAAATAAGGTTTAAGATTTTCTGCTGTCTTTCCCCAAATAGTTACATCAAAGTAACTTACTTCATCTACCCACTGATCTCCATTTTTGCGGCTTCTGTTTACGGCAATACTCACATTGGCTCTTGCAGTTCCATTAGGAAGATAAGCAAAGGAACGTTCATCTGCATTGATGTCACGAGTAAGACGACCGATTATGTTTACACGGTTTACATCTGTCATAAAAAAGCCTCCTCAAATAAAAATTTTAAGCGGAATAGAATTAAAAGAATTATTTCTTTTCTTCAACCTGAACAAACATGTACTTGATAAGATCTGCGTTCAATTTGAACTGCTTATCAATTTCTGCAATTTTGCCTGGATTTGATTTGATGTTAAAAAGAACGAAACGTCCGCGTTTCTGTTTTTTAACTTCGTAGGTAAGGTCACGGTCACCGAATGGTTCTTCTTTTTCGATTTCGGCACCAAACTGAGAGAGAACAGCCTTTACGTTGTCTGAACCTCTCTTGTACTTATCTTCGTCTAATGGGAAGATAGTCATAAGTTCATAGTTTCTCATATTTTCTCCTTATGGTCATGGAGACTACATACGTAGTCTCAAGGGGGTTAGATTTGATAATGATAGCAAAATAGTAATTATAAGTCAAGATAAATAAAGTAAATTATACTTCTTACCCCAAAGGCTTTTTGCTTTATTTGTCGCGATTTTATCAAATCGCTCATATACTTCCGGGTAATTACAGTTCTTATTTTGACAAAAACCAAAAAAGTGTATATACTCACTCTCGCAGCGTTGATTCTGTTTGAACAGCGACTGTTTTCTTAAAATTAAAAAGAAATGGAATTTATCAAAAGCCCCAGGATTTATCTTAATGATAAACCGGTATTTTAGTAAATTCCGCCAGAAATCACAAAAATAGACTTGATCTAAAAAGGACAGGTACTATGACTACTCTTGACTTTCCTTTACGAAAAAAAAATCATGAAAAAATTTCTATGGTGACGTGCTACGACGCGTCGTTTGCAAGCCTCATCGAAGGCACAGAGCTTGACTGCATTTTAATCGGCGACAGCTGCTCTATGGTCATGCATGGAAACCCGACTACCCTTCC
>CAJORB010000057.1:0-3858 GCA_905236565.1 uncultured Treponema sp.
ATCGTATGCCTTGAAGATATCATCGAAGAAATTGTAGGGGATATTCAGGATGAGTTTGATAACGAGCGCGAGGATATAATAAATCTCGGTAAGGATACATGGCTTATCGACGCAAGGGAAAATCTTGAGGATTTGAACGAGCAGATTGGATCAGAGTTCCCGAGCGGAGATTTTGATACTTTCGGCGGATTTGTGCTGGATTTATTCGGTAAAATTCCGCTTAAATTTGAAAAAATTACATGGAAAGATTATGACTTTATAATTCAGGATATGGACGGTCATAGGATTGATATGATTAAAGTTATATATCATAATGAAGGTGGTGGGGAAAAGGATGAAAACAAAGAATGACGGCCTTGTAAAAAGGTTCTTTTTAATTTCTTCTGTATGTTTATTTTTAATTCTTCCGGCTTCTGCAGAAGTAAACGGCTTTTCAAAAACACGTGCATTTGAGCAGAACAGCAATATGTCTGCTGCCCAGCTTTATAACATCGGTTATGATTTTTACAGTCAGAAAAACTGGTGGCAGGCAAGCGAGAAATTTCAGGAGGCACTCCAGAAAAACGGCGCTTATGCAGATGCGTGGTACATGCTTTCTAAATGTTCTTATGAGATGAACCAGTTTGATCTGTGTGTTGAATATGTAGAAAACGCACAGAAATATGCCGGTGAAAAACCAGAGTATACAAACCTTAAGGCGTTCAGTTATATTTCTCTCGGGAAATTTAATGACGCAGACAAGCTTTTTAATTCAGTTTTAAAAAAATATCCAAACAATATAGAAGCAAGATTTGGTCTTGCAGAACTTGATCTTTTTTCTGGAAAACTTTCTGGTGCAGAAAGTCTTTATAACGATGCTTTAAAACGCGAGCCTTTAAATGTAAAGGCGCTTTTAAGTCTTGCGCTTGTTAGTACAGAGCTCGGTAAAAAAGATCTTGCCTACAGTTATATAAACAGGGCATTACAGTCTCATGCAAATAACGAAGAAGTTTATTTTATTGCTTCTTATCTTTCTGCAATGAATGGGGACTATAAGGATGCAGAAAAAAAATGCATCATGGCCGTTACTGTAAATCCAAATTACGACAGCGCTTACGAACTTTTATCGACAATCTATTATGCTCAAAAGCGCTACGATGATGTAATTGATATTGCAGACTTTAGGATAAACCGCAACCGAAATGTTTCTCAGGCCTGGTTTATAAAAGGTCTTGCTCTTGAAAAGCTTGGACGTTATGAAGATTCTCTTGCTACCTGGGAAACCGGTCTTACAGTAGATCCTTCTGACGAAATAATGAGAAGCGCTTTTGAACTTTCGATTTTAAAGAATACTCGTCTTGAAGATCCTAGAAGAAAAAACTGGGCGATGTATCATGTTAAAAAAGGACAGGAGTATCAGAAAAAATATTCGGGACTTCAGGTTCGTTATGAATACCAGAGTGCTTTAAAGATAAATCCTAAAAACAAAACCGCACGTCTTGCTTTTTCTGACATTCTCTATAATGACGGATTTAACGAAAACTATCTTGAACAGATTAAGTTTGTAAAGAATAATTCAAAGCTTCCTGAGGTAAAGAACAAGGATAAACCTACAGATATCGAAGAGGCAAAAAAGATACGTTATACAAGACTTTCTGATACTGTAGAAGGTTTTGAGTCCCTTATGGAAAATACGCTTGCAAAAAAATGGGACATCAATCCGTTCTATCTTGATAAGACAAGATGGAATATCGGTATTTATTATATGGAAAAAGTTGAACCGCTTTATCACTGTGATATTGCGCGCATTGCATCGGATACGCTTCGCCTTATGTTCCAGGGAATTTCTTCTACGAACGTAAAGCTTTATCCAGAAGAAGTTACAGGTTATGCAGACGCATATAAAAAAGCGCACGATAAAAAGCTCGACTATTTTATTATTCTTACAGGAGACGAAACGGAACGTGACGTAAAGATTGACGCCGTAATGTATTCTGCAAGGACCGGAACAAAGACAAGAGATTTTTCTATTTACAGAACGGGTAACGAAAGATTCTCCGGTTCGCTTTTAAGATTAAGAAAAGAAATACTTTCGATTTTACCGGTGAGGGCAAATATATTAAACAGAAGCCTTTCTGATATTCTTATCGATATAGGAAAAACAGAAGGTATCGTAAAGAATTCTAAATTTGCCGTAATCAAAAAAGGTGCGATGAAAACAAGCGATACCGGAGTAGGGCTTGTTTATAACGAATCTGACATGCTCGGTATCGTAACGGTTACTAAAGTTTCTGAAGAAATTTCTGAAGGTGTTCTTTCTGATACGGGATTTTATGACAGAGTTAACAGCGATGACGAACTGATTCTTGTAGAAGTTCCGGATCCGAAAACTTCACAGGAAACTCCTAGTGAAGCTGCAAGGGATACTTCTCCTCAGGCGACAAAAGATACTCAGGGCAAAGTGAGTGCACTTAAGGGTGCAGATCTTGAGATTACCAGAACTCCATCGCTTATAAGAATGATAAAAGAACTTAATTAATTTCTATCATGTCAAGGCTTGAGTCTATCCATTTCTTTGATAGCTTAGGATATTCTTCGCTGACTGTGAGGAAGTTAAAGAGTGCATTCTGATAGTCTTTTGAAAAATAATATGACTGTGCAAGATAGAATGTCGCGCGTTTTGATGTAGATTCACTGCGGCGTACACTTAAAAAATCGTTAAGCTCTTTTATCGAAGCTTTAAAATCTTTTTTTGCAAATGTTGCCTTTAAGATTTTAAATAAGAAGTAGTCGTCACCGCCTTCCGGGCAGACAAGGTCTTCTTCGAAAATATGCATTTTTGTTATTTTATTTTTCTTTCCGACATAATTTTTGCCGAGAGTTTTTGAAGCGTTCATTGCTTTAGGACCAAGCTTGACAGCCTGGTTTTTATTTGTGTCTACAAGTCCCGGTGTAGGAAGAGGAATGTCTCTCATTCTTTCTGAAACGTCCACCGGTTTTGAAGTCTTTTTTGAAGATGCTGTTTCTGACGGAGTGATTACTTCGTTTTCGACATTCATGTTTTTTCTGGCTCTGATTCCGCCTACAGATGTATTAATCGAAGGAAGAAGAATCATGTAAGGGCCGTTGTCTGTATTTGCAATTACGCAGTAAAAATATTCGCGAAAATCTTCTACGAAGTCTGTGTATTCTGTGATATCCGAAGCAAGCTGTGCAATTACTCCGAGCGAAGAAAGCTGTTCATAAGAAGTAATCTGCTTTGTGTCACGACAGATTAAAAAACCTGTTATTGCCGGCTCTGAGTTTTCCGGGATTTTCCATGTTATTTTGATTTTTGAAGTTTCTTTTGGAACGACATTTATATCAAGGGCAACCGGCCTTGACTGTGCAAATGTAAAATAAGCGGTAAATACGGCTGTTAAAGCAATAAGCAGTTTTTTAAGTTTCATACTATATATTGTATAATCATTTTTACTTATTTGACAAGATACAATGTTTAATTTATTCTATCAATATTATGTTAGAAGAATTAAAATTACCTATAGCTGAATTAAAAGAAAATATCATGAATGTCTGGGGGTGTCTTTGACCCGGATTCAATCTATAAGAAAATAGAAGAATCAGAAAAACTTACTACAGCCGACGGTTTCTGGGACGATCCTCAGAAAGCCCAGAAGGTTATGAGTAAAATCAGAGCCCTTAAAATGCGCGTTGAGCCGTGGAAAGAGCTTATAAACGATATAGACGACATAGAAACAATGTATGAACTTGCTTTAGAATCAGGCGATGCGGCTTCTGAAGCAGAGATCAGGACAATGTATGAAGAAGCAAAGGAAAAGTACGAAAAACAGAGCGTATTAAATCTCCTTTCGGGCGAGG
>CAJORB010000058.1:0-14428 GCA_905236565.1 uncultured Treponema sp.
GCCTGTATCTCTTGAAACCGACTGCGACTGCTCTGTTTCTGCCGTCTCAGGCTCAAAGGACAGCGGGATTTCGGGTTACGCGGCAGGTATCTCGTACAATTTTTCTTCTGCCCCATCATCTTCTGATGGCAAAAAATACTGGGCATCTACCGCAGTTTATCTTGGCGGCGCAAAATCAAGCCTTTCAAATGCTTCAAAGTTTTCGCTTGCCGTAAAACTTACTCCTGAATTAAAAGCCCTTCTCGAAGATTCTTCGGTTTCACCAGAAATTTACCTCCAGCTCGGAGTAAGCGCCGAAACTGATTTTAAAATCGAGAACAAAGGAAATATTCCGACATGGAAGATTTTTGACAGTTCAGTAAATAATACGAGTGCAAACCTTCAGGATGTAGAAAGCCACATTAACACAAACGAAGACAACTGGCAGACTGTAACGGTAATTCTTTCTGACCACGACAGAGCCTTTATAAACGAAAACTACAACGCAAGAATCATCATTACGGTTTCAAAAAAATCTGCTGTTTCAGATGCCAATAACGGAACGCTTTACGCAGGTCCTTTCGAAGCAGTTTCAAAGGGAATTTACTCTAACGCCGACAGTAATTTTTCTGTAAGCACTACTCAGATAAAAACTTATTCAAGTTCACTCAGTAAGCTCAACAATGATACTAATTACTCACAGCTTGTCACATGGAATACACAGAATGTTTCGCGTATAACAAATCCTAAAATCACTCTCTGTAAATACTTTAGCGAAGTTGATATTTCGACATACAAAACGATTAACCTTTATTTTTCATACAACGTACTCGACACAGGTTCTGCACCAGGTCCTCTGGTTTCTGATGATGACATTCCGCTTGAAATCATCCTCGACAGAAATGCACCCGGTGCAGATGAAAACGGCGAAATTGCGGTAGATTTAAAAATAAACTCCGACCAGTTAAAGCAGTACATAACCCACGACGGAATAATTTCTCCAAACGGAAACGTTTCGGGAAGCATTCACCACCTTGAAATAAACCGTTTTAACCGCGAAGTAAAAATCGACGGACAGAAAATCTCCGGATGTACCGTTTACGTTAACCCAAATGTAATTCCTGTAAGATTAAAGGTTAAAGTAGATTCTGTCGCAAAAACTCAGGACAATGATACATCTTTGCTATATCCTTCTGGAGAATTTTTACTTGATGAACTTTATCTTTCTGACAGCTGCCCTAAAGTAATTTTACAGGATCAGGTTAAAACAGAGTTCAGACAGCCGGGTGACATCGTAACGATAAAGGATTTTTCCCTCATAAAAGATGCATCGATTAAAGCAAATGCAGATGTAATTTCAACTGTCTACACAGACACAGATTTTACAAATAAAACAGGCTTTTCTGGAAATGCAGATGCAGCCGTTACGCTTGCAACTTTAAGGATTACAAACAGTATCGGGCGCTCATCAGAGTCAAAGCACAACATAACAAGCGCAGGCCACTCAGTTTCTACGACACAGCCGCTTTTAGGCTTTCTTTCTTTAAGCGAAGAGTTCAACGAAAACAAAGATGATAAAACAGCCGCAAAAGTAAATTCTGCAGCTCTCAATTTTAACCGCTACAAAATTCCGCTTGAACTTCGCGCCCAGACAAAAATCTCTTCTGATCCGTGGTCGCTTACACACAACATAAATGATTCACTTAATTTTTCATGCGGAACAGACTTTAAATACTCTTTAATTGTCAATGCCGCAGCTTCTCAGAATATAAACTCTTATTCATCTGATTCACCTTCGATTGACACATCAGATTATTTTAATGCATACGCAGATTCTTACAGAGAACAGTTTTCGATCGGAAATCCTTCAGCTTCAAAACGAAACACTTCTCTTATAATAAACAATACATTAAGCACGCCGTTTGCATCTTTTGCACCGCGCGTTAATTTTTCTCAGGGGTCAACATACACCTCAGGCACACAGAATCTTTTTTCTGACATGACACAGCTTGAGTTTGTTTTCCCATTTAAAGTCGGCGATCAGAATTTAAGCTTTACATATGCAAAAACAGGTTCAAATATAGAAAATGTCGTTAAAGGCGGAACTTACTTAAGCGACATAGAAAAGATGTGCAGCTCGATGACAGAAAGAAGCTACTTCTTTACTTCGCTTCCGTTCTACGACCTTTTCAGCAATGATCTTGCACGAAAAGTTCACGACACATGCCCGCATTCTTCTGCGTCTATTCCCCTTTCGGACGATGAAGTTTCTCAATCTTCTTCGTACAACGCGCTGTATGAGTTTGCATGGCGCCGTCCTCTTTCTGCATCTAAATACGACCTCTTTGTTCCCGTCATAGCAACGCTCTCGTTTGCAAGAGACATCTCTGCAGCAGAAAACCTGACGGATACATACCAGGTAAAATCTACGCTCGGTTATACATCAGTAAACATTTTCTCAAGGGACGGCGCCTACCCGATATTTAAATGGTGCAAATCCGATGAATACAACCTTTCATTAAATGCAGCGCTTAAATTTGCAAAAGATAATCCTGATGAAGTTTACCAGCAGTACTCAACTTACCTTCAGGCAAATTTCTACAAAACCGATGAAGACATAATAAGAAGCGCAGTTCAGTTTATGTTCCAGGATGCTTCAAACTGGAATGCGAAGGCGACGATTCAATACACAAGAAAGAGCAGTTTTTCTCCACTCCTCGAGTTCATAAAGCTTTTTAACGACGAATTTGATTATTCAAACTTAAAGCTTTTAAGAACAGACTCGCTCAACTTTAACGCAATTTCAAGTCTTGCAAATTCTACCGATGCAAAAAAACGACAGTATCAGTCAATCGAGTTTAATCATTTAATCGAGATTCAGATTACAAAGCAGATAAGCATAAATACAAGCCTTGCGTCAGAGTTTACGCATACAAGAGACGAAATCTGTACGCTTGGGTTCAGCGCAGGCATCGGCGGAAGACTTACATTCTAACCAAGTTCCGCACAAAGCCCGAAAGTTTATTTATTTTATTCAGTCTAGTTTAACGGAGAAAAATATCCTGTTTCATCGCGACCGCTTCTGTTAAGGATGTAAGTTTCAACCTCTACAGGTAAGAACGCGCGTCCTAAATCTGTCGGAAGAACCGAAGTATACGAGAGCGAATACAGCCCGTTAGGAACTTCGAGCATATCCTTTATTACACATGACAAACCCTGAGGGCGGTAAACATAATAACTCTTACCGTTAACGTTGTTTACCATGTAATTTAATTCCTGAACAAGTCCAGTATTTTCAAGCTGAATTACAGAGAAAGTAACTCCATTATTATTCATATATGTCGTAAGATCAGATATTCCGTAGCGTGCAAAAGAAGATTCATCAAAGCGGCCCTGCGTTACATAAATTATTCCGCGTTTAGGTTCTGCATTGATAAGCTCGTTTGTTGCAAGCCTTACAGAAAGGTCAAATGCCGTATTCTTTGAAAGAGGCGCCTTTAATGCCTTAGATGAAAATTTTAAAAGACCTTCAGGCTTTCCCTGATACTCAATTACAGGAATCTGTCCGGCGCTTATCACGCTTATATTTCCTACTCCCTGCATGTTAGAAGCAATTTCACGGATTGCAGTATTAAGCGCCTCATCATAATCTGCCATATACATTGATCTGTCGATTACGATTACAATATCTTCATTTTCGTTTTCAGAAGCAGCACCGGTAAGTCTTACATTTCCGCATGGACGCTTGTCTTCTGTAAGATAAAAGTTTTCTGCCTTTAAGCCCACAACAGGCTGTCTCTTTCTGTTCTGAACACGCACTTCAAGAGTAACTTCTGGAAATTTTTCTGCATAAACTCTTTCTATCTGAACAAAAAGGCCACCGATAAGCTCTGACATTTTTGCCATTATATAAACTTCGTTAGTCCTAAAATCACTTACGATTATGTTTCCGTTTTTATCAGGAACTGCACAAGTAATTCTTGAAGGCGCATTTCCTATGTAAGCGTTTTCAAAAACAATTCCAGTTCCTGTTTCTACAGTGCTTACATGCTTTCTGTCAGAAACAATAAGATAACCGTCATAAAATTTCATGCTTTCCGGGAAATCAAAAGTTTTTTCCTTTACAAGCATGTCTCTGTAGTTTCCGCTCAAGTCAAATTCGTAAATCGCACCCTTTACACTGTCACACACATAAATGCTTTCGCCGCTGCATGCAATTCCTGTAGGGCCTTTTAAACCGTCAAAGCCTGCCGTTCTTGAACCAAAATTAAAAATACCGTTTCCTTCTTTATCAAAAACAGTTATGCGTGAGTTTCCGAAATCAGAAACGTAAATGTTTCCGTTTTCATCCTGACATGCATACTGAGGTCCAACAAGTTCACCAAGTCCGCGGCCTTTTTTTCCTATGTACTTTTTAAAACTTCCTTTATCAGATAAAACTGCAAGACGGTCGCCTGCACTTTCGCATACAAGAAGATCTCCGTCATTGAGCCGCATGATATCAACAGGCCTGTCAAAACCAACAAGCGGACCTGTTACTCTTTTTATAATTGTTCCGTTGATGTCAAATAAGAGAAGCTCGTTAGAGCCGTAAGTCAAAACCCATATTGTACCGTCATAATTAGGAAGAACAGAAATCGGCTGACTAAAAAGAAGTTTGTTTTCTTTATTTATTCCGCTAAAACTTCCTGTCTCGGTATATCTTATGTTTAAGTTTGAATCTACTCCGGTAACACGGCGTTCACGCACAACCTCGATACGGTTATCAAGAACAAGTCCGCCGTATCCTGCATCCTTTGCATACTGCCAGTGTTTAATTGCATCTCCTTCCATTCCGGCTCTGTAATAAGCTTTACCAAGCCAGTCGATTATGAGATTTTCTTCTGGCAGATACGAAAGCGCTCTTTCAAACTGATTTATCGCGTCATTAAAAAGTCCGCGGTAATAAGACTGAACACCTCTTCTGAATTCTTCTTCTGCAAAACCTGCTTCTGCTGAACGTGAATATTTTGTATCACTGTCTTTATCTTCAAAAAGATTTTTTGCAAACGCATTTGAACTTAATATCGAAAAAGAAATAAAAATTAAAAATAAAAAAACAATTGATTTAGATTTTACTTTCATCGCTTGTGTTCAACCTCTTCCAAAAGTCTTAAATGCTCTTTTACATCTTCGCTGTCAGGCAGTTTTTTTTCTGCTTTCTTAAAATATTTTTTTGCTTCTTTATAAAGACCAAGTTTGTAATAAACATATCCGAGAGAATCAAGACAAGCGCCTGAGTCCGGACTGTATTCAACTGCTTTCTTACAGTACCCCAGAGCCTGAGTCAAATCTTTATCCTGAGTTGCAAGAACATAACCAAGTCCGTTAAGCGCAGAAATATTATCTTCATCTGCTTCAAGAGATTTTTTATAATACTCAAGACACTTCTGCGTATCTTTCTGTTCCCAGCTTACAAAAGCAATCGCAGCGTAAACGCTCGCAGTCTTGTATCCTGTTTCCAAAAGTTTTTCGAGTTCAAAATTTGCAAGGCGTCGTCTTCCAGAAATTGCATAGATTACAGCAAGTAAAAATCTGCACTGTAAAATTCTGTCAAGACTCTTTCCCGAAGTTACAACCTGTTCAAGATAAAGGAGAGCATCATCATAGCGTTCCAGCTTCGCATGACAGAGGCCGATGTAATATGCAAGTTCTATATTGTCAATTGAGGAATCTTCTGGAAGTCCCAAAAAGAAAGCGAGGGCATCAGAATACTTTTTCTGATTGTAAAGAGTAACCCCCTCATGCAAACTGTTACTTTGTTCCATTTTTTCCACCCGACTTATATTTTATAACGAAAACCCGATACTATCAAGGTTCAAATCATCATTTGCACTGCACGGTTCTGCAATGACGCGGGAGACAGAAATATAGCCGTCCTTACAAGCCTGATAATCGGAATATGACCTCTGGTCACTTTCTCCTTCCCCGCCCAGAAAAACACATTCTGCAGTATCAGAAGAACCGTCCTTAAAACTTATTTCTGCCTTATCATCGGTGTATTCCCTAAAGCAGACGTCAGTAATCTTTACACCCTTAAAGGATTTAAGCGATCTGGCATTTACATTTATAAAAGCGCATTTTTCATCAGGCATTTTACCGCCGGATGCAGGACGGCAGAGTGAACACAGTTTTTCAAGATTATCTGCAACAAAAGAAGCAATACTTTCAAAATGCCACTTTGATCTGTCGTTCCAGTCGCTGTCGTTTTCACATGCAAGCTGCATGCTTACCGCAACTCCCGGAATCCCAAAAATAACAGCACCCTTTGCAGCAGCGCAGGTTCCGCTGTAAATAATATCCGTTCCGATATTCTGTCCTTTATTAATACCAGAGAGAACCGCATCAATCTTACAATTTAAAAGATTTCCCTTGAGCGCAACATTTACGCAGTCTGCAGGAGTTCCTTCACAGGCCCACTTCTGCTCGTCTTTTTTATAAAGCTTGAACGAAGAATAAAGATGTATACACATAGAATTTCCCGAACGGTTTCCATCGGGAGCAATGACAAAGACATTATGTTTTTTAGAAACGGCTTCTATAAGGGCTTCGATTCCCCATGCCCCGTAACCATCATCATTAGTAATAAGTATATTCATTTTCCCACCCTAAAACTTCGCACTCCCGGCAAATATGCGCCTGCAAATTACCGCTACTGATTCCTTACGACATGTGCTCCTTTTGCAGGCTTTACCTCGTAATTCTCTGTTTCAAAACCAAAGATGCGCTCATATTCAGAAAGCTTTTTCTTATAAGTTTCTACATCGCCCTTTCTGATGATTGCATAAAGGCATCGACCAAAACCCTTTCCTGTAATTCTTCCGCATGTAACAGGATCCCTTATATATTCAAGATTAGGTTCAAGCTCATTTACGCGTTTTAAAATCCAGTCAATTTCTGGACACGAAAGCTTGTATAAGTCACGAAGATTTTCGTGGCTCTGATTTACGCATCTTGCAAACGAACCGAATTTTCCTGCAATGATCGCTTCGCGCGCATCAAGAACATACTGATGTTCTTTTATAATATAGAGAAGTTTTTTCTTTGTATCTTCCGGAATTACAGAAAGAACTTCATTTATTTCTGTAGCGCTCTGTTCATAAATCCAGCCGCCGTAAACATTATTCTTTCTTTCGCGCAGATCTCCAAGAAGAAGAACATTTTCCGGTTCCTGTATAGTAGATTCATCCCAGATAGAAATGCGTGGAACTTTTGCGTCCGTAAGGAAAATCTTTTTATCCTTAAAATCAAACGGAATATAATCATAAGTTCCGGTTGCATGATCAGTAATGATTAAGTTACCCGGCTTTGAGTATAATGCCGCGTAGTTGTCTGCAATGTAATTTCCTGTATGCAAAAAGAGTTTGTTTCCGCGTTCAATTACCTGCAAAAGCTGTGCATCCGTACAAGGAATCTTTAAAAGCTGTCTTATTGCAAAAGCCGTTCCGACCTTGATAGCAGTTGTAATACCAAAACCTGCAGAAGGAAGAATGTCGGTATAGACAGAAAAGTTCATTCCTTTTACTTCAAAACCACCTGATGTATAACCATAAATCATGGCCTTCATGCTGTTTGCCCAGCGGTCTTCTTTTTTTACCTTTAAAGTCGAAAGTCCTGCTTTCTTTGTTTCGTTAAGCTGATGAAAATAAAAATATACAGAAGCATCTTCTCTTGGCGAAACTGCAATATAAACCGGGAGATTTACTGCCATTGAAACTGTCTTGTCCTTACAGAACCACGAATGCTCTCCAAGAAGATGAAAACGCCCCGGAGTTTCTACCATGATTTTAGGAACTTCACCGTATATCTTTTTGTGAATCGCGTATATTTCTTTCACTTTTCCCACATCCCATACATTTTTTTTTGAAATCAACTACATAATTTTATATTTTATCTAGGCTGTTTCAAGTTAATGTTTTCTCAAGTCCGGCATCCGCCTCATGCCTCATCAAAACATATTTTCCCTATTATAACCTAAAATTTACATAAAATCAAATTAATTGAATAATTATTCTAAGCCCTGTATAATAAGACGTATGAAAGGCAGAAAGCAGTTAAAAACAGTCCTTAAACTCATGGCTCTTGAACTCTTTTCTTCTATATTATTTGCTTTGAGCATTCCAAATGAATTATTCATGTTCGGGCTGCCTTTAGCAGGCTTTTTTACCCTCATTCCGCACTATATAGCATTAAAACAAGCCAGATCTATCAAGGTTTCATGCCTGCTGTGCTTCATACAGTGCTTTTTTACCCACATTTTTACAAGCTTCTGGCTTGCAAACTTCAAGAACTTTGCAATCTTTACACTCGGAGCATCTGCCTTAGGAACAGGCGCAATACACGCTATGTTCGCAATCCTTTTTTTTATGCCGTCTTTTGTCCAGAAGCTTAATCCATTTTCTGACAGAATAAAAAAAAGCTTTGCACGCCGTGAGTCTCGCATTTTATGGTTTGCCGCAGTCTACACGATTTTTGAATACACAAAATGCACGGGCTTTCTTTCGTATCCATGGGGAACACTCCCGATGTCATGCTACAGATTAAAACTTCTTAGCCAGATTACAGACATTACGGGAGTACGAGGTCTTACATTTATCATCTGCCTCGTTTCTGGCGCTGCTGCAGAGTTCATACTCGATGCAGTAAAAGTTTTTAAACTGAATTCAACTCAAAAGCAATCAGCTGTTCTAAATTTTAAGCTATGCTTTAAAGAAGCCTGCCGCCTTAACTTTAACAATGTGGCGGCAGTCCTGATTGTCCTCGCGCTTTCGATCGTCTACGGGGCTTTCCAGTACTACAGGCCTATAAAACCCGTAAAGAGTTTTAACGCAGCCCTCATCCAGGAAAACTACGACCCGTGGCTTGTTCAGGAAGATGCAGTTTACATCCACGACTCACAGAGAATCACGCTTGACGCAATCGCCGACTTCCGAAAGCGCGGCCTTGAACCAGACTTAGTAGTCTGGAGCGAAGGAATACTACACTTTCCTCTCCCGGAAGGAATACCGCATTACTCAAGATATCCGACAGACAAACCTCTCATTCCGTTTATAAAAGAGACAGGCTGCCCTACGATAATCGGCGCCCCGTACACGATAAATTTCGAAGAACTTCGTTTTTCAAATTCTGCATTTTTATTTGATAAAGACGGTTCAAGTGACATGCATTACGAAAAAATAAAGCTCATTCCGTTTGCAGAACACATTCCGTTTACGCAGTATAAAATCGTGCGCCGCGTTTTAAAAAGACTTGTAGGATTTTCAAGCGGCTGGATACCAGGATCCTCATACAGTGTTTTTACCATTCCGCTTAACTCAAACAAAAACGAAAATTTAAAACTATGCATCCCGATATGCTTTGAAGACGCATTCGGTTTCATTCATTCAAACTTTAAAAAACTCGGCGCAGAAGTTTTCGTAAACATCACGGATGACTCCTGGAGCCTTACAAAGTCCGCAGAATACCAGCACTTTGTAGTAAGCTGGTTCAGGGCAATAGAGTTCAGAACAACGATGGTACGTTCAACAAACTCAGGCTTTACGGCAATAGTAGATCCTCAGGGACGCATAAAAGACAGCCTGCCTCTGTTTAAAGAAGCCTGGCTTTCTGCCGAAGTCCCGGTTTATAAGAACGTAAAGACTGTATATATGATGCTCGGTGAATGGGTTTCATTCACACTATTTATTTTTATAGTATTTGTATCAGGGACAATAATTTTTTTATATCATCTTAAAAAATTTTGCTTGTGCTATCACATATAGTGGTGTATAATTTCATTAATTCACATTTAACACTATATGTACTAAGGTAAAAAAGACGATGAGATGTCCTAACTGCGGCAACAACGATGACAAAGTTATTGAGTCAAGGACTCTTGGTGAAGGGGAAATCATCAGGAGACGGCGTGAATGCCTGCAATGCGGATTTCGTTTTACAAGTCACGAGAAAATCGAAGAAAAACCTTTTATGGTTGTTAAACGCGATGGAAGACGGCAGCCTTTTGACAGGGATAAACTTGCCAAGGGTATCGAACGCGCTCTTGAAAAGCGTCCGGTAGCTACCACTATGGTAGACCTTATCGTCTCAGAAATAGAAGACCAGGCATTTATGCAGGGCCGTATAACACGCGAAATTACGACTTCTGAACTTGGAGAGTTCGTTCTTTCGAGGTTAAATACGATAGACAAAGTTGCTTACATACGTTTTGCATCTGTCTACAAACATTTTGAAAATTTGGATGAATTCATAAACGAAGTAAATAAATTGGGAGGGGACCAGAAATGAGTGACCAATCTGTATTTCCAGAGTGGAAGAGTTTTTTGGGCACTGCAAGTGACACAGAAACTCAAAGTTTCATTAAATCGGTCGTAAAAAGATCAGGTGATGTCGTACCGTACGACAGGACAAAAATCGAAAAGGCAATCGGTAAAGCCATCGAAGCAATCGAAAAGTTTCCGGATCCGGAAAGAGCAAAAACTCTTACCGACTGCGTAGAAGAAAAAATCAGACTTCTGCTTGCAGGTCGCAGAGCTCACTCTATTCCTGCTATCGAAGAAATTCAGGACCTTGTAGAAAATGCATTAATCGAAAATCAGGAAGTAGACGTTGCTAAAGCATACATCCTTTACCGCGCAAGACACGAAGCCGTACGTGATGCAAAGAGCCTCATGCTCGACATCAACAAGACGATGGACGGCTACCTTGGACAGAGTGACTGGCGTGTAAACGAAAACGCAAACGTAAACTTCTCTCTTGGTGGACTTATCCTCCATAACTCAGGTGCAATCACAGCCAACTACTGGCTCAATAATATCTATTCAAAAGAAGTAAAAGAAGCTCACAAGACAGCAGCGTTCCACATCCATGACCTTTCTATGTTCTCGGGCTACTGTGCAGGATGGTCTCTCCGTCAGTTAATTCAGGAAGGATTAGGCGGCGTTCCAGATAAAATTACATCAAGCCCTGCAACACATCTTTCTACACTTGTAAACCAGATTGTAAATTTCTTAGGAATCATGCAGAACGAATGGGCTGGTGCTCAGGCATTCTCTTCTTTTGATACATATCTTGCACCGTTTATCCGTGCAGACAAGCTTGACGAAAAACAGGTTCGCCAGTGCATCCAGAGTTACATCTATGGTGTAAACACACCAAGCCGCTGGGGTTCACAGGCACCGTTTACAAACATCACTCTTGACTGGGTATGTCCTGATGACCTTAAAAACAAAAAGGCTATCGTAGGCGGTAAAGAACAGGATTATACATACGGCGACTGCCAGAAAGAAATGGACCTCATCAATAAAGTGTTCATCGAACTCATGATTGAAGGTGATGCAGAAGGAAGAGGATTTGCTTACCCTATTCCGACTTACAACATCACAAAAGATTTTGACTGGACATCAGAAAACGCAAAACTCCTGTTTACTATGACAGCTCAGTACGGAACACCTAACTTCCAGAACTTCGTAAACTCTGACCTTAACCCGTCAGACGTTCGTTCGATGTGCTGCCGTCTCCAGCTCGACAAGCGTGAACTTCGTCGTCGCGGTGGTGGACTTTTTGGTGCAGACGAATTTACAGGTTCGCTCGGAGTTGTAACAATCAACATGCCTCAGATCGGCTATCTTGCAAATACAGAAGAAGAGTTCTACAGAAGACTTGACTATCTTATGGACCTTGCAAAAGAAAGCCTCTGTACAAAACGAAAAGTTATTCAGCGTCTCTATGACGGCGGACTTTTCCCATATACAAGACGTTATCTTAAAACTCTCGTAAACCATTTTAATACAATCGGCTTATGCGGAATGAACGAATGCTGTCTTAACTTCTTAGGTGTAAACATTGCAGATCCAAAAGGAAAAGCATTTGCAGAAAAAGTTTTACAGCACATGAGAGAAAGAATGCAGGACTACCAGGAAGCAACGGGAGATTTGTTTAACCTCGAAGCAACACCGGCAGAATCTACTTCATATCGTCTTGCACGTCACGACAAAGAACAGTTCCCTGACATCATCACAAGTGGTGTAGATGAACCGTATTATACAAACTCAAGCCAGCTTCCTGTTGACTACACTGCTGACGTATTCGAAGCACTCGATCATCAGGAATCTCTCCAGACAAAATACACAGGCGGAACAATGTTCCACGTATTTATGGGAGAAGCAATCAGAGACTGGAAGTCATGCGGACAGCTTATCAAAAACATAAGCCACAATTACCGCATTCCGTTCTTTACGATTTCGCCGACATATTCAATCTGCCACATCCACGGATATTTGAGCGGACAGCAGTTTGAGTGTCCTAAGTGTAAGGCAGAACGCGAGCTTGAACTTAAGAAACGCCTTGCTGAGCTTGAAGAAGAAAGAAAAATAATGCAGGCAAAAAATGCCTGAAAAAAAAACTGATAAAGGATTAAAGAAATAAGAAAAGGGAGTCGATACTAAATATAGTGTGTTACACTTGAATTTTTGCATAATAAACGCTATATTTAGTTCGAAAGATGGGAGGAAGAAAAAAAATTATGACAGAGAGAACATTAGAACAAGTAGAATCAGAAATTGCACAGGTAAAAAATGAACTTAACAACGTTCATGGAACACAGACAGAAGTTTACGCAAGAATCGTAGGCTACTATCGTGCAGTACGCAACTGGAACAAAGGAAAAGCAGACGAGTTTACACACAGAAAAATGTTTACACTCGAAGACTCAAACCGCTTTGACAATGCAGAAACTGCACAGGCAGTAAAGGAAGTTAAAAAAGAAACTGTAGCAAAACCAGCTGCTGCAGTATCTGACGAAATCGCTTCTTACGATATCTTTGTAAGAAAGACATGTCCTAACTGCCCTCCTGTAAAAGCATATATGGCAAACATTAAACTTACAGGAAACATGATTGATGTAGATACACCAGAAGGACTTTCTACAGCTGCAAGCCTTGGAGTATTTGCTGCTCCTACAGTAATCGTATACAATGCAGATCACAAAGAAATTGCACGCGGACACAACGTAGAAGAACTTACAGCAATCTTTGAACCTGCTGTCGTAATGGCATAAATTAAAATCATAATTAATGACAGACGACGAATTATTAACAAAACCTGCAGGCGTCCTTATTAAAACGACGCTTGTAGATTTTCCAGGCTGTGTTGCAGCCACTTTCTTTCTTAAAGGCTGCAACCTGCGCTGTCCCTACTGCTACAACTGGGAACTCGTAAGCGCAGAAAACGAAAATCAAAACAACATACAGTTTGTATCATGCGCTGCAGTACTTGAGCACCTTTACAAAAGAAAGAATGTAATCGAAGGGCTCGTCATCTCTGGCGGCGAACCACTTTTAAATCCTGTAACACCACTTTTAATAAAAAAAGCAAAGTCACTCGGAATAAAAATAAAACTCGACACAAACGGAACTTTACCCGATGCCTTAGAGTCAATCGTAAAAAATCCAGAGACAACGCCTGATTTTATTGCAATGGATATAAAAACTTCTCCAGAAAAATATAAAGAAAAAATCCATACAGCAGAAAACCTTAAGGACAAGGATATAGAAAAACTTCTTGAGCGTTCGGTAAAAATAATTTCAACACTGTCAGATAAAAACTACGAAATCCGTACCGTGCTTGTTCCGCATCTTGTAGAAAAAGAAGACATAAAAAAAATTGCAGAGCTTCTTCCAGAAAATGCAGCCTGGCGCTTTGCCCAGTTTAGAAACGAAAACTGCCTTGACCCGTCTTATAACGACATAATCCCCTACACCGACAGCGAACTTTCTGAGCTCGTGACTTTTGCGAAAACACTGATTAAGGATTCTGTCTTACGCTAGACGGAATTTACTAAAACGCCTTTTTGCAATCCATCAAACCGGCAAGTGCGGGGAAAACCACCAGCAGCATAAGACAAACCGACAGCCCGCACTTGACACAAACGTCATTTTTTTATATTATAAGGACATTCATGGCGACCTAGCTCAGTTGGTAGAGCGCACGGCTCATATCCGTATGGTCATAGGTTCAATCCCTATGGTCGCTAAAAAAAGCGTGAGTTTCTGTTTTAAGCAGGAACTTACGCTTTTTTCTTATCGTTTTCGATCAATGTTTTAAGGGCTTCGACTGCAACTTTAATTGCAAGTTCTGTATCATGCGCCTGTTTGTTGGAAAGTCCTTTTTTTGCCCTTTCCTGGTTTGCAACGACTAAAAAGCACGAGCCTACCCTTACGCGTAAAAACTGACCTGCAATAAAGAGTGCTGCACTTTCCATTTCTGATGCAAGACATCCCATTCTAAGCCAGGCCTGCCATTTGTTTTCAAGCTCATAGCTTACAGGCATTACTTCCGGCTCGTGCTGGCCAAAGAAAGAGTCCTTACACTGAACAACGCCCACGTGATGCGGCGCGCCAAGTTTATCCGCAGC
>CAJORB010000059.1:0-37293 GCA_905236565.1 uncultured Treponema sp.
ATCGTCGTTTCTGTTTCTACAAAAAAGATGGACCGTCTTTACAAAAAATATGTAACAAGTACAAAGAAGTGTAAGGCTCATGATGAAAAGAATGATGCACACATCGGTGATACTGTTAAAATCGTTGAAAGTCGCCCGCTCAGCAAAGATAAATGCTGGCGCCTCGAATCAATCATTGAACGTGCAAGATAAGGTAAGGAGTTAAGTAGTATGATTCAAATGCAGTCATGTATGACAGTCGCTGATAACTCTGGAGCCAAAATCGCTCAGTGTATTAAAGTAATTGGTGGATCACACCGCCGTTACGCAGGTATTGGTGACATTGTTGTTGTAGCAATTAAGGATGCAATCCCTACTTCTACAATTAAAAAAGGTGCAATTAAAAAGGCAGTAATCGTTCGCCAGGCGAAAGAATACCGCCGTCCAGACGGAACTTACATTCGTTTTGATGATAACGCTTGTGTTATCGTTGATGATTCTAAAAACCCGGTTGGAAAACGTATTTTTGGACCTGTAGCTCGTGAGCTTCGTGATAAAGATTTCATGAAAATCATTTCACTTGCTCCAGAAGTACTCTAAGAGGAATTGAATATGGAAAAGAAATTCAAAATCCGTAAAGATGATACAGTACAGGTTATTGCAGGAAAAGACAAAGGAAAGACAGGTAATGTCGTTCGTGTTATTCCTGGCAAGAATGCAGTAATTGTATCTGGTGTAAACATTGTTAAAAAAGCAATGAGAAAGCGCAGCCAGCAGGATCAGGGCGGTATCGCCGAGATCGAGGCTCCGCTCAATATTTCTAATGTAGCAATCGTATGTAAAAAATGCGGTCCTACAAGAATTGGTTATAAGCTTGACGGAGACAAGAAAGTTCGTGTCTGCCGCAAATGTGGAGAAAAATTGTAATGGCAAATTACATACCTCGGCTTAAGAAAGTCTATAATGACACAATCGCAAAAGAACTCTATAAAGAGTTCAATTATACAACACCGATGCAGATCCCTGCTATCAAGAAAATCATCGTAAGCATGGGTGTTGGCGAAGCTCTCACAAATAAGAAACTTCTTGATGCTGCAGTAACTGATCTTACTCAGATTACTGGTCAGAAAGCGGTCAAGACTAAAGCAAAGAAAAGCATAGCAAACTTCAAACTTCGTGAGGGTGCAGAAGTAGGCGTTATGGTAACATTACGCGGTTCAATTATGTATGAATTCTTGGATCGTCTTATTAATGTTGCTTTACCACGCGTTAAGGATTTCCGCGGTATCAAGGCTACTGGCTTTGATGGACACGGCAATTTCTCTTTTGGTATTACTGAACAGATTATCTTCCCAGAAATCGACTTTGATAAAATCACAAAGATTGCTGGTATGAACATCACTTTAGTAACAAGTGCAAAGACAGATGCAGAAGCAAAAGCTTTGCTTACCAAGTTTAACATGCCTTTCA
This sequence comes from uncultured Treponema sp., assembly GCA_905236565.1. Lineage (GTDB taxonomy): Bacteria > Spirochaetota > Spirochaetia > Treponematales > Treponemataceae > Treponema_D. Next base: position 1,450 of record CAJORB010000059.1, read on the forward strand.
GAAAGTAGGTGAGAAGAAACTATGGCTAAAAAATCTATGATTATTAAGGCTGCCCGCACACCTAAGTACAGCACACGTAAATACAATCGCTGTCAGCTTTGCGGACGTCCAAGAGGATACTTAAGAAAGTTCAAGATGTGTCGTCTTTGCTTCCGTAAGTATGCAAGTGAAGGATTGTTACCAGGTGTAACAAAATCTAGTTGGTAGTGGTAGGAGAAGAAAAATGAGTGCATCAGATCCAGTAGCAGACATGCTCACAAAGATCCGTAATGCGGCACAGGCCCGCCACGAAAAGGTAGATATACCTGTTTCTAAGCTTAAGCTTGAAATCGTGAAAATCCTGAAAAATGAAGGTTATATTAAAAACTTCAAAAAAGTACAGGAAGATAACAAATCAGTAATTCGTATCTTCTTGAAATATGATGAGGAAAACGCACCGGTTATTCATGGTCTTGAAAAGATCTCTAAACCTGGACGCCGCGTTTACTCTAGCTACAAAGACTTACCACGCGTTTATAACGGTTATGGTACAGTTATCGTTTCAACTTCTTCTGGTGTTACAACTGGTAAAAAAGCAACTGAGAAGCAGGTTGGCGGTGAATTGGTTTGCACAATCTGGTAATAGGGGGAATTTATGTCTAAACTTGGTAAACTTCCTGTTGCTATTCCAGCTGGTGTAACAGTAACAGTTGACCCTGGTCTTATAACTGTAAAAGGTGCAAAGGGTGAACTTAAACAGGCTGTTAACAACAAAGTAACTGTAGAAGTAAAAGGTAGTGAAGTTATCGTAAACCCTACTGATAACTCTAAGGCAGCAAACGCTGCTCATGGTCTTTACCGCAATTTGATTTTCAATATGGTAAAGGGTGTAACAGAAGGATATTCAAAAACTCTCGTTATTAACGGAGTTGGATACCGTGCAGAAGTTAAGGGAAAAGAACTTGTAATGAACCTTGGTTATTCAAGTGACTTCGTTGCAATCATTCCTGAAGGACTTACTGTTACTGCGGATCCAAGCGGTAAAATTACTATTTCTGGTATTGATAAGCAGCGTGTTGGTGAATTCAGTGCGCAGCTTCGCACATTACGTTTACCTGAACCTTACAAAGGAAAAGGTATTCGCTATGACAATGAAGTTATCAGACGTAAAGTCGGTAAGACTGGTGTTAAATAAGGTGAAGCTATATGTTTAAGAAACTGAATGACAAAGACAGAAAACGCCTTCACAGAAAGATTCATATTCGTAAGTCTGTTTATGGAACGGCAGAACGCCCACGCATGACAGTAACTCGAAGCAACAAGAACCTTTTTGTTCAGGTAATTAATGATGACGAAGGAAAAACACTCGCATCAATTTCGACAATGGAAAAAGAATTTGCATCACTTAAGCCAACTACTGAAGGTGCTGCAAAACTTGGTGAAGCACTGGGTGCACGCCTTAAGGATAAGAATATTACTACAATCGTATTCGATCGTAACGGATATCTTTATCACGGTGTAGTAAAGGCCCTTGCAGAAGGAACTCGCGCTGCGGGTATCCAGTTCTAGGAGACATTATGGAACACCAGAAGAATTTTGATAAAGATCAGAAAGAGAAAGAGTTTGTAGAAAAACTCGTAACTCTTAAAAGAACTTCAAAAACAGTAAAAGGTGGACGTCGTATGTCTTTTGCTGCTCTTACAGTTGTAGGCGATCAGAAAGGTCGTGTTGGATATGGATTTGGTAAAGCTAATGACGTATCAGAAGCAATTAAAAAGAGCATCGATAAGGCTAAGAGAAATCTTATTACTATGCCTATGAAGAATGGAACAATTCCTCATGACATTATTGGTAAATACAAGAGTTCATCAGTTCTTTTGAAACCTGCTTGTTCAGGTACTGGTATTATTGCCGGTGGTGCAGTTCGTGCAATTCTTGATGCAGCTGGAGCAACAGACGTACTTTCTAAGTCTTTAGGATCAAGTACAGCAGAAAACGTTGTTCGCGCTACATTCAATGCAATCGAACGCATGATGAATGCCGGTAGTATCGCAAAGAACAGAGGTAAAACTCTGGATGAATTGTGGGGTTAATCGATGGCTAAACTTAAGATTACACTTACAAAAAGTACAATTGGTCAGAAACCAGAAAAAGTTGCAACAGTTCGCAGCCTTGGTTTAAAGAAGATTAGTTCTTCAGTTGTACAGGAAGATACACCTGCTATCCGCGGTATGGTTGCCGCTGTAGCTCACATGGTTAAGGTAGAGGAGTGCTAATATGGCAGATTACAATCCAACTTTGACTGCGCCTTACGGTGCAAACAAAAAGGACAGAAGAGTAGGCCGTGGTTCTTCTTCTGGCCGTGGTTCTACAGCAGGACGCGGTAACAAAGGTCAGCAGTCTCGTTCTGGCGGAAAAGTATACATCGGATTTGAAGGTGGACAGATGCCTTTGTTCCGTCGTATTGCACAGAGAGGATTCTCTAACTTTCCGTTCAAGAAAGAATATGCCTGCTTTAATGTTTCTGACATTAACGCAAAATATTCAGACGGTGAAACTGTTGATAAAGAAACTCTCATCAAAAAAGGTCTTTTGAAAGGTTCAAACCTTACAGTTAAGATTCTTGCTGATGGAGAAATTACAAAGAAACTTACTTTTAATGTAGACAAGGTTTCTGCTGCAGCAAAATCAAAGATTGAAGCTGCCGGCGGTACAGTTAATCTTATCTCTGCAGAAAAGAAGGACTAACCGGAGTAAGAAATGGCAGGCAACTCATTAGTAAAAATGTTCAAAGTACCAGAGCTTCGTAATAGAATTTTCTTTACGTTAGCAGTGTTAGCTATATTCCGCCTGGGATGCGTACTTACAATTCCTGGAATTGATGCTGCTGCTTTGTTCGATTACTTTACAAAATTAATGAAGGACAATAACAACGCTTTTGCAAGTTATATGGACTTCTTTGTTGGTGGAGCTTTCTCTAACTTTTCTGTGTTCATGCTTGGTGTAATGCCATACATTTCTTCACAGATTATTTTGCAGCTTTTGATGATTGTTTTTCCATCTATCAAGCGTTCTTTTGAAGAGGATGGCGGACAGAGAAAGTTTGCATTATGGACAAGAGTTGGTACTGTTGTTGTTTGTTTTATTCAATCATATGCTGTTACTGTTTATGCAAAGAACATCGGAGCTGTTTCGCTTGATAACGAAATTGCTTTTAAATGTCTTACAATGCTTACAGTAACTACAGGATCTATGATTACGGTTTGGCTCGGTGATCAGATTACAGCTCACGGTATCGGTAATGGTATTTCTGTACTCATTTTTGCCGGTATCGTTGCTCGTTTCCCGAAAGCTATTGCTGACCTTAGCTCATGGATTAAAGCCGGTGGTAACTTTGTATTTGTTATTATCGCAGCATTGCTTTGGATAGCTATAATTGCTCTCATTGCTTTCGAAGAAGGCGGCGAGAGAAAAATTCCTGTTAACTATGCAAAACGCATTGTTGGCAGAAAAATGATTGGCGGGCAGAATAACGCTTATATTCCGTTCAAAGTAAATCCATCAAATGTTATCCCATTGATATTTGCTTCTTCATTCCTTACATTGCCTCTTCAGGTAATTTCATCTCTTGCAGCAGGCGGTGATGCAAAGAAGTGGGTTCAGACATTAGCAAGTTTCTTAAACCCTAATGGCTGGTGGTATAACATTTTATTGGTAGTTCTTATCGTATTCTTTGCATACTTCTACACTCAGGTAACACTGAACCCTACAGAAATTGCAAAGCAGGTCAGGGAAAACGGCGGCACGATCCCTGGGGTAAGAGCAGACGAAACAGAAGCTACTCTGCAGAAGATATTGAACAGACTGGTATTACCTGGTTCATTGTTCCTTGCAGCTATTGCTATAGTTCCTACTATTATACAGATGATTTTCAAATTCCCACGTGAGGTAACAAATCTCATGGGCGGAACTTCATTAATCATCATGGTAGGTGTTGCAACAGACACAATGGCTCAGATAGAAGCCCTTCTTAAGATGCATCATCAGGATGGATTTATAAAGAAAGGCAAGATTCGTTCAAGAAATATTTAATATTTTTTGAATTACCAGTAGATTAAATTAAGAGGTTTGTGATATATTTATCAAATGCGATTGTAATTCATTGCGAATTGCCATAATTGCAGAAATATATCACACAATCTTGGGGGACTTTTATGAAAGTACGAACCAGCGTAAAGCCCATTTGCGACAAGTGTAAGGTTATTAAAAGAAACGGCATTGTCCGCATTATTTGTACAAACCCTAAACACAAACAGCGTCAGGGCTAAGCTCAAGGAGTAATAGATGGCTCGAATTGCGGGAGTTGACCTCCCTAATAAACACATTAGTATTGCTTTGACTTATATTTATGGAATTGGTCGTTCAGCAGCTTTAACAATTTGTGAAAAAGCAAAAATTGATCCAAATGTTATGGCAAATGACCTTTCACAGGATGATCTCGGAAAACTTCGTGAGGTTATCGATTCTGAATATAAAGTTGAAGGACGTCTTCGCTCAGAAATCGGTCTTAACATCAAGCGTCTTATGGATATTGGTTGTTATCGTGGATTACGCCATAGAAAAGGACTTCCTGTTCGTGGCCAGCGCACACGCACTAACTCTCGTACTCGCAAGGGTAAGAAGAAGACTGTTGCTAACAAGAAGAAAGCATAAGGCGGAGGTAAGTTAAGTGGCTGTTGTAAAAAAGCGAAAAGAAAAAAAGAGTGTATATGAAGGAAATGTCTATATTCAGGCAACTTTCAACAACACTATCGTAACAATTACAGACCTGAAGGGAAATGCTCTTTCCTGGGCTTCTTCGGGTGGACTCGGATTCCGCGGAGCAAAAAAATCTACTCCGTTTGCCGCTCAGTCAGTTGCAGAAACAGCTGTTCAGAAGGCAGTAAGCTACGGCTTGCGTGAAGTTCATGTTTATGTAAAAGGACCTGGTGTAGGACGCGAAAATGCTATCCGTTCTTTAGGTGCTTTAGGGCTTAAGGTAAAATCAATTTCTGATGTTACACCTATTCCACACAATGGATGTCGCCCTCGTAAAACACGACGTATGTAATAGGAGTATCGGGTAATGGCAAGATATACAGGACCTCTCTGCCGTTTGTGCAGAGCAGAACAGAAAAAATTATTTTTGAAAGGCGACCGCTGTAAGAGTGACAAATGTCCTATTAACAAAAAACGCAGCGCACCTGGAAAAGACCCTAAAGGACGTACTGGAAAACGCACAGAATACGGAATCCAGCTTCATGAAAAACAGAAGCTCCGCCGTATGTACGGTATCCTCGAAAAGCAGTTCTATCTTACATACGAACGTGCTCAGAGAATGCCTGGCGTAACTGGTGAAAATCTTATTCGTCTTCTTGAAGCTCGTCTTGATAATGTTGTATTCAGACTTCACTTTGCAGGAAGCCGCAACCAGGCAAGACAGCTTGTACTTCATGGACACGTTTTGGTTAACGGAAAGGCAGTAAATATTCCGTCTTACAGCGTTAAACCAGGTGATGTTGTAGAAGTAAAAGAAAAGAGTAAGAAACTTACAGTAGTTCAGGAAGGACTTAAAGAAGTTTCTCAGTCAGGAACTTATGCTTACGTATCAGTTGATCCTGATGCAGTTAAGGGTACTTTCACAGCTTATCCACGCCGTGAAGAAGTTACTGATTTAGCTGATATAAAAGAACAGCTCGTAGTAGAATTCTACTCGAGATAAGGAGTTTAGATGGCTCGCAAAAATCTGCTTAAAGGGTTTAAAAAACCAAAAAGCATTACTTTTGAGCATCTTGAAAACAATGCGGATTATGGTAAGTTTACTGCTTATCCGTTTGAACCTGGATTTGGAACAACTGTTGGAAATACTCTCCGCCGTGTTCTTCTTTCAAGTATTCAGGGATATGCAATTACATCAATCCGTATTACTTCATATGATGCTGATGGTGTTCCTCATGTTTGTACAAGTGAGTTTGAAGCAATTCCTCATGTTGCAGAGGATACATTGGAAATCTTGCAAAACTTGAAACAGATTCGTTTGCGACTTCCGGAGGACGTTGAACAGGATACAATTCTTTATGAGTTTAAAGGTCCTGGCACAGTTAAGAGTGACGACTTTGCTAAAGACGGTCAGCTTGAAATAATGACAAAAGACCTGCTCGTGTTTACTATGAATGAAGAAGCACGTCTTGATGTTGAAATCCAGGTTGACTTGAGCAGAGGCTATGTCCCAGCAGAAGTAAACGAACATTACATTGAAGGGATTGTAGGTACAATTCCGATGGATGCTATCTTTACACCTATCCGCAAGGTAAAGTATTCTATTGAACCTTGCCGTGTCGGACAGAGAAACGATTATGACAAATTAGTTTTGGAAGTATGGACTGACGGAACAATCGCTCCTGAAGACGCACTTGCTGAAGCTGCAAAGATTACGAAAGACCATTTCTCTATCTTTGTAAACTTTAACGATAGTGATGTTGCAAGCGGCGATGAACTTGATGAAGGTGACGAACATGTTCGTAATCTTCTTAATACACCGGTAGAAGAACTTGAATTATCAGTAAGATCTTCAAATTGTCTTAAGAATGCAAACATTCGTACAATTGGTGAATTAACAAAGAAGACAGAAGATGATATCGCCAAAACTAGAAACTTTGGTAAGAAAAGTTTGACAGAAATTAAGGAAAAACTCCTTGAGTGGAATCTTACTCTTGGAATGACTGATTACAGCCATCTTAAAAAAGCTGTCAAAATGAATAAGAAAAAGGAAGAATCAGATGAATCATAAGATTGGTTTTAATCCGCTTTCACGTACAACAGCGCATCGCCGTGCTATGACACGCAACATGGTTACTTCGCTTTTTAGATTTGAGCGCATTACAACTACAAAAGCAAAAGCTCTTGAAGTTCGTAAGTTTGCAGAAAAACTCATTACAAGAAGCAAGGTAGACAGCGTTCATAACCGTCGTGAAGCTGCAAAGTTTATTCAGGATGAAAAAGTTCTCAATAAACTTTTTACAGAAATTGGTCCACGCATGAAGGATCGCAAAGGTGGTTATACAAGAGTTCTTAAACTCGGATTCCGTCAGGGAGATGCAGCAGATGTTGTAATTCTTGAACTTGTTGACTACAAATTGGATTCAGATGCAAAAGACGAAAAAGCTAAGTCAAAAGACAAAGCTAAGACAGCCGCTCCAAAAGCAGCAAACAATTAAGGAGTAGAATATGTCTAAATCACATCGCGGAACTGGAATTCGTTCAATGGCATCACGCGGACGCGGAAAATGCCCTATTTGCGGAAACGACAACATTAAAGTTCTTTATGAAAAAGAAATTGATGGCAACAAAGTAATGATTTGTAAGTTCTGTAATGCAAATTTAAAGAATAAGGCTAGAAAAGAAGCTAAAGTAGCAGCACCTGCACAGGCAGAGGCAGCTCCAGCAGAAGCTCCTGCAGAAGCAGCAGAAGCACCTGCACAGGAATAGTCAGGTTGCGGTCTTATTGTAAGCCACTCTAGTTCTCGGAGTGGCTATTTTTTTCAATATAAAAAGGAGGCTGAGTATGAAAAAATCAGCAATAGGTTCAGTTGTATTAGCAGCACTTTTGGCTTTTACATCATGTGGAAACAGTAAATCAAATGACATCGTTATCGGAGGTATCTTCCCTCTCTCTGGCGCTGTAGCAGTTTACGGTGTAGAATGCAAGAACGGAATTGACCTTGCTATCGAAGAAATCAATGCCGCTGGCGGTGTTAACGGACAGAAACTTGTTCTTGTTAGCGAAGATGACGAAGGAAATCCTGATAAAACAGTAAATGCTTATCAGAAACTTACTTCAAAGAACAACGCAAAAATTATCATTGGTTCTTTAACATCTGGATGTACACAGGCTATCACAGCTCGCTGTCAGGCTCAGAAAGTATTACAGATTGCTCCTGCTGCAACAGCACCTGCAATCACAGATGCCGGAGATTATATTTTCCGTGCATGTTTTATTGACCCATTCCAGGGAACAGTAGGTGGAAAGTTTGCTGCTGAAAATCTTTCATGCAAAAAAGCTGCTATTCTTTTTGACACAGGAAATGACTATTCTGTAGGTCTTACAGAAAACTTTGAAAAATCATTCGTTGACTGTGGTGGACAGATTGTAGCAAAAGAAGCTTACACAACAAACGACAAAGACTTTAACGCACAGCTTACAAAGATCAAGAATGCAAACCCAGACGTTGTATATCTTCCAGATTACTATGGTGTAGTTGCATTGATCGCAAAACAGCTCCGTGCAAAAGATATCAACTGCTGTATCGTTGGTGCAGATGGTTGGGACGGTGTTCTTGGAAACGCTGGAGAAGAAGTTCTTAACGGATTCTATTCTAACCACTATGCAGCAGACTCTACAGAACCTGCTGTACAGAAATTTGTTTCTGCATTCAATGAAAAATATGAAAAAGATCCAAATGCATTCGCTGCACTCGGATACGATTCTGTATACCTCCTTAAAGATGCTATCTCAAAGGCAGGGACAGCAGATGCAACAGCTGTAAAAGCAGCTCTCGAAGCAACAGACGGAAACTACGTAACAGGACACCTTACATTTGATGAAAAACACAACCCTGTTAAATCTGCTGTAATGCTCGAAATCGTAAAAGCAGATGACGGAACTCTTGCAACAGTTTACAAGGCAACGGTTAATCCGTAATTTTGTTTTAACATAAAATTATAAAAAGGCGGGCCTGTTTTACGGGTCCGCCTTTTTTTTGCGCATTGTAAAAATGTCTGATTTATCTTATAATAAAACGCTATATTTTTAAAAAAAATGTGAGGATATCGTGGATTCTGGATATGTTTTTTCACAGCAGCTTGTAAACGGGTTGTCTCTCGGCAGTATTTATGCCCTGATTGCCCTTGGCTATACGATGGTATATGGAATCGTTAAATTAATTAACTTTGCTCATGGCGACATAATGATGATGGGTGCCTATGCCGGTTATTTTGTTCTGGTGGCTATGGGACCTACTCCTGCAGGCTTCTGTACGGCAATGTTCTTTGCTATGCTGTTCAGCGCACTGCTTGGTATTTCTATTGAACGTCTTGCATACAGACCTTTGAGAAATGCACCTCGTCTTAACTCTCTTATTACTGCGATTGCAGTTGAATTAATTTTACAGAACCTTATGCGTGTTCTTCCTTTTGTCGGGCCAAACCCTCGTCAGGTTCCGCAGATAAAATTAAAACCTGTTTATATTGGAAATCTTGCAGTTCCGGGAATTACTTTTCTGGTAATCATTACAAGTATTCTCCTTATGGTTATTCTTGGACACCTTGTAAATCATACAAAGACAGGAAAAGCAATGCGTTCTGTTTCGTATGACATGCAGGCATCAAGCCTTATGGGAATTAACGTAAATAAAACAATTGCAATTACATTTGCAATCGGTTCTCTTCTTGCAGGAGCAGGAGGTCTTTTATATGCTTCGGCTTATCCTCAGGTAGATCCGATGATGGGATATATGCCGGGTCTTAAAGCATTTGTTGCAGCAGTTTTAGGCGGAATCGGTTCAATTCCGGGTGCAATGCTTGGAGGAATCATTCTTGGTGTTGCAGAAACTATGGTAAAAGGTTATGGACCTTCTGCTTATGCAGATGCCATAAGCTTTAGTCTTTTAATTGTAATTTTACTTATTAAGCCGACCGGCATCTTAGGTAAAAAGACTGTTGTTAAGGTTTAAGGAGGGATCAGATGAATAAGAAAATTTTTAAAAGCTATCTGGTTCCTGGAGTAACAGCAATCGTTCTTGTAGTTGTTCCGGCTGTATTATTTAAATTGAATATCCTCTCAATGTATGTTGCAGGTATTTTAAATCTTTGTGCAATTTATGCAATGATGGCATTGAGTGTAAATATCATCTGTGGAATTACAGGGCAGCTTTCGCTTGGTCAGGCAGGATTTATGGCAATCGGTGCTTACTCAACAATCCTGCTTAATCAGATGGCGCACATTCCGTTGCCGCTTGCAGTTATAATTGCAGCTCTTATTACTGCAGTGTTTGGTTTTTTAATCGGATTCCCGACTTTAAAACTCGAAGGAGATTATCTTGCAATCGTAACACTTGGCTTTGGAGAAATTATTCGCGTTGTACTTACTAATATAAAAAATATTACCGGTGGGCCAAACGGAAAATCATTTAACACGCTTCTTACATTTTATGAAATTCCGAAATATGTAATTCTTACAAGTGCACTGGTAATCATAATTATATTCATTCAGAATTTTATCAGATCAAGTTATGGTCGTGCAATTCTTGCTGTTCGCGATGATGAAGTTGCTGCAAATGCAAACGGAATAAGTGTATTTAGATATAAGATGATTGGATTTGTAATCGCTTCGTTTATTGCAGGACTCGGTGGTGCTTTCTATGTATGGCACATCGGTTTTATAAAACCAGAACAGGCATCGTTTGCAAAGAGTATTGATTATTTGATTTTCGTTGTATTAGGCGGAATGGGATCAGTAACGGGAAGTGTTCTTGCAGCTTATGTTCTTACAATGCTCCAGGAAGGATTAAGATTCTTAAAAGACTTTAGACTTTTGATTTATCCTGTAATATTGATTTTTGTAATGATATTCAGACCGCAGGGACTTTTAGGAACAAATGAATTTAAATTTACAAAAATTCCTGAATATAAAGAAAGAATAAAATCTTTTGTAAAAAAGTTCTCGAAAAAAAATAAGACAGAAAAAACGGAGGCAGAGAAATGAGCGAAAAAAAATTAGTACTTCAGGCCTCTGATGTAAGTATTGTTTTTGGCGGTCTTCGTGCGGTAAGCGGTTTTAACTGTGATTTATACGAAGGCGAACTTGCAGGTCTTATAGGACCTAATGGTGCCGGAAAAACAACAATGTTCAATATGCTCAGCGGTATTTATACTCCGACAGAAGGACAGATTGTTTTCTGGGATAAAAAAGGCAAGGCTAGAAATATAAACAAGATGAGCCCGCATCAGTTAAACAGGCTTGGAATCGCGCGCACTTTTCAGAACATCAGGCTTTTTAATCAGCTTACTGTAAGTGATAACGTAAGAATTGCGCTTCATAGTTTAAGACAGAGCAGTGTTGTTGATGCATTATTCAGAACGACAAAATTTCGCAACGACGAAGCGCGGATGACTGCAAGGGTAGAACAGCTTTTGGATTTATTCCACATATTAAATAAAAAAGATGAGCTTGCAAAAAATCTTCCGTATGGAGAACAGCGCAAACTCGAAATCGTACGCGCTCTTGCGAGCAGCCCAAAACTTCTTCTTCTTGATGAGCCTGCAGCCGGAATGAATCCGCAGGAAACAGAAGAACTTATGAATCTGATTGCGTTTATCAGAAAAGAATTTAATCTTACAATTCTTTTGATTGAACATGATATGAAACTTGTAATGGGAATCTGCGAAAAGCTTATGGTTCTTGATTACGGGAAAGTTATTGCTTCGGGAAAGCCGGAAGAAATTAAAACAAATCCTCAGGTAATAAAAGCTTACCTTGGTTCGGAGGCTGTTGATGCTTAGTGTAAAAGATCTGTGCGTTTCTTACGGAGCAATCAATGCTCTTAAAGGAATAAGTTTTGAAGTTAATGAGGGAGAAATAATAAGTCTTATCGGTTCAAACGGAGCAGGAAAGACAACAACTCTTCATGCTGTAAGTAATATAATTAAAAAGAAAAGCGGAACTGTAGAATTTGACGGTACAGATATTACTCAGATGAATCCTGATTTAATTGTAAAGAAAAATCTTATTCAGATTCCAGAAGGAAGAAGAATTTTTCAGAACCTTACTGTAAAAGAAAATCTTGAAATGGGTGCATATACAAGAAATGATAAGACTCAGATTAAAGAAGACATGGAAATGGTTTTTGATCTTTTCCCGAGATTAAAGGAAAGAATAAGACAGGTTTCTGGAACTTTGAGTGGTGGAGAACTTCAGATGCTTGCAATGGGAAGAGGTCTTATGGCTCGTCCAAAACTTCTTTTACTTGATGAACCAAGTATGGGACTTGCACCGATTCTTGTTGATGAAATTTTTTCTATCATTACAAAAATAAATTCTACAGGTACGACAATTTTACTTGTAGAACAGAATGCATACAAAGCACTTTCGATTTCTAACAGAGCATATATTCTTGAAACCGGAAAGATTACAAAGTCAGGTGATGCAAAGCAGCTGATAAGTGACCCTGCGGTTAAAGAAGCATATTTAGGAGGTTGATATGATAATTAGAGAGGTAATGCGTACAAATGTTGTCTGCATAAGTTCAGGTAATCTTGCAACAGAAGCAAAGGCAGCAATGATCGAAAACAAAGTTAATAAGCTTCCTGTTGTTGATAACGGCAAGCTGGTTGGAATTGTTACAAAAAACGATCTGCTTAAAGCAGAACCGTCATCTGCAACAACCCTTGATATGTATGAAATAAGCTATCTTCTTTCTAAGCTTACTGTTAAAAAACTTATGGTAAAGGATGTAATAACAGTATCACCTGACGAAGTTGTAGAAGAAGCTGCAAGAATTATGGTAGATAACCAGATAAGCTGTCTTCCTGTCGTAAAAGATGGGGCACTTGTCGGAATCGTTACAGAAAACGATTTGTTTGATCTTTTTACTCAGATGTTTGGAGCAAGACAGAAAGGTGTGCGTGCAGTTGTTTTTGTAGAAGATAAACCTGGACAGCTTGCAAAAGTAACGGGTGAAATTTCTAAAGCCGGTGCAAACATCATCAGTGCAGTTACAACAAAGCACGATGCAGATAACAGACTGTGTCTTACATTTAAAATTACAGGAATCGATGAAAAGAAAATGAAATCGATTCTTGAAGACTGTGAATTTGAAATTCACGATTTGAGGGTTGTGTAATACACGGCAACGCGGCGCGCGTTTTTAAAGTATGACACGCGCCGAAACCCCATCAATTTTTTTTCGGACCATACGTAATGAACGAAGGTAACACTTCTTTATACATTAATAGATTTCTCCGCGCTTATCTTAATGTTTTTACATTAAAAGAATTTATAATGTATTTAAATTATCTTGATGTTTCGATTACAAAAGAAGAAGCCGAAGAAATCATTGACGGTTCGTCATATGTATTTCCGTTGACACGCGGCAAGTATATTACGCGCGCCGCTGTGTTTACAAATAAATATTTTAGTTTTGTACTTACAAAAGAAGAAATAGAAAATAAGTGTTTTGTTCCGGGTCACAGATGTATGCCGTTTGTTGACCAGGATATAATTTCATGCTCCCTTATTTTTAAGTATAAGAACGAAATCCTTTCAAAGCGCACTAAAGAATTTTCAAAAGAATTTGCACTTGAACATTTTTCGCTTTACGGCGAAGAATACGAAGCCCAGTATATTGCGAATGACTTTGGAATGCGCGATTTTAAACTTTCTGAAAATGATTATGAAATTCCGCAGAATGTATCCTTTTGCAGTGTAGATCTTTCTGAAATAATGAAGGATGAAGAGCTTGTTCCAGGAGACAGAATTCTTCTTAAAGTAGTAAACTGGGATGAAGGAATCCTTGAAATTGAACCTGAACATCGCTCAAAAGATTCTAAACTTGAACTTACCGATGATGATATTGAACGCAACAAATGGTATAAAACGCTTGAAAAATCGCTTCTTGAACTTTTTAAGAAAATTGGTCCATGTGGTTCTATAGAAGAAGAACTTGCAGTTGCTTTTTTTGAGCACATTGATGATCTTACGCAGAAAAGCTGCGGTTCAATAGAAGAATTTCTAAAGAAAACAAAAAAAGTATCTGTGGAACTGTTCGGAGTTGAAACACGGTTGTGGAAAAAAGGCGAAAATGTCCCTGCCGTAGGTTCATGGAATGGTGACATAGACAGTAATAAGAAGGCAATTCCTGAAAACCTTATATATTCTGTGCCTGATTTTATGCTGGATGAATATATAAAGGACTTTGCTTATCAGAAAAAGAACAATTTAAACGACCTTCTTAAGATAATTTTTCCTAAATCGTTCTATATTCCGGATAAATACCGCGAAGAACTATTATTGCACATCACAAATCGAAATGATATAATTTTAAAATCTTACAACTGGTTTGCAGACAAGAAAATCGGAGAAATCCGTAACAGGGCGCTTGCACTGTATACAAAAATAAGTTACCTGGTTTACGAAATTGACAGGACTGGCGGAAAATTCGGCAGCTATCCCCAGCAGGAGCTTGTTATACTTGTTCAGCTTTATACGCATCTGTCAAAATTAATAGAAACTATTTCCTACGATCCTGAATCGATTGTAAAGGATTATGATACAATCAGTGTATCAATAGAAGGAATGGAATTTAATTTTGAAGATATCGAAGGTGAACTGAGAAACGCCGTTTTTGCATGTAAGAAAAATGAATTTACTGTAGTAAAATAATTGTGGAAAGAGGGTATATAAATTATGGAAGAAAAAAACAGTGTAGTTGACTTGTTAGAGAGGGGCGGAGTCTTGTTTGATGTAGAAGGGAAGGATACATCCGAGATTTATAAGAACATTGTAGATTCAATTACATTGCCAGAAGAAGTAACTAAAGAAGGTGTTTATGCAGCACTATGCGACCGTGAACGCGTAATGAGCACGGCGGTCGGATACGGGATTGCACTTCCTCACTGCAGAGGCACAATTCTTAAAAATAATGAAGATCAGCAGATTACTGTTTGCTATCTTAAGAACCCAATTGATATGAACGCACCGGATGCAAGGCATGTATATGTGATGTTTGTTCTCTTGACTGCTAATTCACAAACTCACTTGCAGGTTCTTTCACAGTTGGCTTCTTTGTTTAAAGAAAATGATTTTAAACAGTTGCTCGAAAAGCACGCAGGTGCTAAAGAGTTAATCGAAGCTGCAAAAAAATTAAAGTGAGGTAAGATTTTTATGAATGAAAAATCAATTGCTGCTGTTGCAACAAGCGTACGAAGTCTTTCTATGGACGCAATCCAGAAAGCAAATTCGGGACATCCGGGACTCCCGTTAGGAGCAGCTGAGCTTGCTGCAGTTCTTTACGGAGAAGTTTTAAAACACAATCCTGCAGATTCTAAATGGGAAGACAGAGACCGCTTTGTTCTTTCTGCTGGACATGGATCAATGTTGTTATATTCTATCCTTCATCTTTCTGGATACAAAGTAACAATGGATGATATTAAATCATTCCGCCAGGTTGGAAGCGTTTGCTGTGGACATCCTGAATTTGGAATTACTGACGGTGTTGAATGCACAGGAGGACCACTTGGTCAGGGTGTCTCAATGGCTGTCGGAATGGCAGTAGCAGAAAGCATGCTTGCTGCAAGATTTAATACTGCAAAACACACAATTGTAGATCATTATACATATTCACTTGTTGGAGAAGGTTGTCTCCAGGAAGGTGTTGCATCAGAAGCTTGTTCACTTGCCGGAAATTTAAAACTCGGCAAACTCATCGTATTCTATGATCAGAATAAGATTTCAATTGACGGATGTACTGATATTACATTCTCTGATGATATCGAAAAACGCTATGAATCATACGGATGGCAGGTTCTTAAAGGCAGCATGTATGATGTTAAGGGAATTGAAAAACTCGTTGCAAAAGCAAAAGCCTGCAAAGACAAACCTTCTCTTATCATGCTTAAATCTATCATCGGAAAATCTGCACCAAAAGAAGGATGCGCAGATGTTCACGGTGCTCCACTTGGAGTTGACGGCGTAAAAGAAGCAAAGGCAAAACTTGGTATTCCTGTTGATCAGGACTTCTATGTAGTGCCGGAAGCTTACGAATATTTTAATTCTAAAAAAGCTGAATGGGCTAAAAACGAAGCAGACTGGAAGGCAGAGTTTGATGCATGGGCAAAAGAAAATCCGGATCTCAAAAAACTCTGGGATGAGTTCCACTCTGATGCAGTTACAAATGCAGATGTAAAAGATGTTGAATACAAAGTAGGAGACGCATGTGCAACCCGCGATGCTTCTGGAAAAGCATTGAACGTAATTGCAGCACGTTACGGTAACCTCGTTGGTGGTTCTGCTGACCTTATGGGGCCAAATAAGACTGCATTTAAAGCATGCGATGACGGAACATTCTCTCCTTCTAACCGCAAGGGACGTACAATTGAATACGGTATCCGCGAATTTGCAATGTCTGCAGTTTGTGCAGGTATTTCTCTCCATGGAGGATTGCGTCCATTCTGTGCAACATTCTTAGTATTTGCAGATTACTTAAGACCAAGCCTTCGTGTAGTTTCTCTCATGAAACGTCCGGTAATCTATGTATTTACACATGATTCTATTTACGTTGGAGAAGACGGACCTACACATCAGCCAATCGAAACACTTACATCACTTCGTGCAATTCCTGGCGTTCAGGTAATCAGACCTGGTGATCCGGAAGAATCAATGGAAGCATGGAAAATTGCTTACGATTCTAAAGATCATCCTGTATGTATGGCATTTACAAGACAGGCTCTTGCAGTTTATGCAAAAGATGATCCGGACTGGAAGAATACAATGAAGTGCGGTGCTTACATCGTACAGAAGGGAAGTGATACTCCTGACATTACAATTCTTGCAAGCGGTTCAGAAGTTAACATGGCTCTTGATGCTGCAAAGCTTGTATCAGGAAAAACAATTCGTGTTGTATCTGTTCCTGATGTTAAGACATTTGCACAGCAGAGTAAAGAAATCAAGAATACAATCATCGGAAATACAAAACGCATAGTTTGTACAGAAGCCGGAATCTCTATGGAATGGCTCCAGTTTACAGACAAAGACAATTGTTTCTGTATTGACCGCTTTGGTGAATCAGGACCTGCAAAGAAGGTTGCAGAATACCTCGGATTTACTGCAGAAAAGCTTGCAGAACTCTTGAAGAAATAAATAAAAAGGGAGCCTTTTATGGCTCCTTTTTTTGTGAGGGTTTATTATGAAAAAGTTTGTATTTATTTTTATTCCGTTTATTTTATTTATATTTTCTGTAACAGGATGTAATAAAGAATCCAAAAACAAAGAACCAGAATCTTCTTTAACAGTCACAACCCGCTGCGATACAGTTTTATACACTGGTTCTGATGGAAATTGGAAAGAATCCGACACGATAATTGAGAAAGGCAGTAGACTTACCATTCTGGAAGACAGGGTTTTTAAAGCAATTTATTTGAGCGACTCGAAGTCTACTTCGGCAAATCCAAGAAATACGGATGTATTTTTAGTTAATGTAAAACATAATAAGAAAGAAGGTTATATAAGATTATCATCCTGCATTTTTGATGATAATCTTATTGAAATGTGCGATTCTTATATATTTATTGAAAATCCTGATTATTTTATTTTTAGTGACGACTTTGATATTCTTGAATATATCAGAATTGTCTGCATTAAATGTGACGAAGAAGGTTCTTACTATTATGAAAAAGATGGTTCAGATGCACTGAAATTTGCATTTGAAGAATATAAAAAACGAGGTCTTGATTTTGAACCTCTGGCAGATACTTTAATTAATAATTACCATGGATATATTCGCTCTGACTGTTTTGATTTGCTAATGGACGAAATAGAAAATTATCGTTTTGGAAAGGATGAGGATACTATATTTGCACTTGCAGCAAAAAAAGGTAACAGGAATTTTTTTGAAACGCTTGTTTTAAATTGTCTTGTTAAAGAAAATAGTGATGGAGACAGAAGATTAAATTTAGATCTTCTTATGTATAAAAATAAATCTGGGAAATGTCTTCCAGAAATTCTTGCAGAAATTAATGATCAAGAAATGAATCTGTTTATCTTTCCATGCAGGGGAGCTTGGGACCGGTTAGACATTAATTATTATGGTGACCCTTGTCTTAAGATGGAAACAAGTCTTAAGGAACAATATGAGAGTGAAGAAATATTGCGTGAAAAGGAATATTCGGATAATGCGTATGTTATGGAAGACTGCACAATGATTTCTGCTTATGGAACTGAGATTAAACTTAAAAAAGGAATTGAACTTTCGAATATTGTAAGGATGGACGATGTAGCATATACTCCTGATAAAGAAAATTACTATGGCATTTATTTTTGCAGTACAGAAAATAATTTAACAGGATATGTTTTTGGTGATAAGCTTGCATATGATAAAGTTAATGCAGGTGAAAGCACTTTTTTTTACAGAAAAATTTTTAATTCTAAAGAAAACAATGGTGATATCTTTGAACTGTATACAAAAGAATTTAAGAAAATAAATTTTATAAGATCTTTAAGCCCTGGAAAATATCAGAACAATTTGGAACTCAATGTTTATGACTTGAGTTATGGGAATGGCATTTCTTCAGATGAAGCAAATTTAGAAATCAGTGATTATGGTGAACACAAGTTCAAGGGAAAAGAATTTCGTTGTTTAGAGTTTAAATATTTTCACTGGAAAAGTCTTGATTCATATGATGATGTTATTCAAACGCTTGTTTTCGAGCAGTTTATTGCATTTGATGAAAATGAAGCGGTCGCATATGAAGTTCTTGATATAAAGCCATTCTGCCTTTTGGAATTTGACATTTGTGGTGAAATGACAGCAGATATAAAATGGACCTTTGATGAAAAAGACAGAGGTGTTATCGAATTTAACGGTATTGAATATAATAGGCGCGAACCAGAGATGACTCATAAAGTTAATTATATATTTAAACCGGTAGATACTTTCTATTATGATGCACCAGATTTTACGGCTACAAACAGGAAGAAGTAAAATTAATTTATGAAAAGATTTTTTGTTTCCATATTTTTTTTATTTTCTTTTCCTTACGTAAATATCGATATAGCCTTTAGAACTCAATTTATCTACGGTTGAATTTACTTCTGAACTTAAAACTTCTCTCAGCGAGACGCGGTAACTTGCACTTGTCTTCTGGATTACCACGTTTTTAAATCCACTTTTCTTTACTTTTTTTGCATATGAAAGAGCATTGTCATGACTTTTAAACGATGCAACCTGAATGTCCCAGAGTTCTCCCGGGTTTCTTTTTACAGACTTGATTTTTGCAATTCTGTCAGATTCAACAATGAGAGTATCATCTGATTCGGTTTCGTTTGCCATCGAAACCTGGTAGTATTTTATTCCGCTTTTAGCACAGGCTTTCTTTGCCGTGACTACGCTTTGTTTTGTGTACGAACCCAGCTTGAGAATTTCGAGGCGAACCTGTGCAGTTCCTGTTCCAATCATTCCAAGTTGAACGGCAGCTGCTTTTGAAAGGTCAATTTCACGAGTACCGACAAAGGGACCGCGGTCGTTAACACGTACCTGGACAGTTTTGCCGTTTCTTAGGTTTGTAACTTTGAGTACTGTGTTAAACGGAAGCATTTTGTGTGCACAGGTGAGCGAATACATATTAAAACGTTCGCCGTTGGAAGTTTTTTTGCCGTGAAAGGCTTCGGCATAGTAGGAGGCTGTCGCAGAACTCTTATAAACAAGAGAAGCAGATGCCGAGAACAAAAAAAGATTTAAAAATAAAATAAAAACAAAAAACCTCTTCATACTCTTAATATCGGAATAATATCAAAAGTAGAAGAGGTTTTTTACTTAAAATCAAACTGCGCTTTTTTAATTGCCGGCAGCCGGTGATTTTTAAGCAGTAATTGCAATTTTCTTTGGAGCTGCAAGAGCTTTACGCGGAATGTTTACGTTAAGCACACCGTTTTTGAATGTTGCCTGAACGTGTTCAGCATCAACATCATCAGGTAATGTAAAGCGGCGTGAGAAAGAAGATGTTCTGCGTTCTTTGATGAGCCACTTTGCTTTGCCTTCTTCTTTATTTTCTTTCTTGTCTTCTTTTTCTTCTGTCTTAGTTGAAGAAATTGTAAGAACATTGTGATCAAGTTCGAGGTCTACATCTTTTTCTGTGCGGCCAGGAAGATCCATTTCGACTGTGTAAGAGTCTTTGTTTTCTTTAACATCTACATTCGGAACATTGTAAGGTGTTCTGAAGCCATAGTCGTTCATGTCATCCATTGCATTTCCAAAAATTGTGTTTAAAAGTGAAAGTTCGTTCATATCATTCTCCTTAGGCCTCCGCAGCAGCGGTCGCAGCAGCGTTTTGCTTCTGGAACCTGCGGTTGCCATTGTAATTTGTTGTTTTAAGGTTTACACCTTTCGCGTATATATATTGCATAAGGTGTGCCAACTTTTTTAAAACATGCTGAATTTACTCAAAAAAATTGTGTTTTTGGGGTAAATTCAACATAAAAACGAAAGAAAACAAGAATTTTTAGCAGAATTTATAGATTTTTAGGTTTTCTGTATTGAATTAAGAAAAAAAATGCGCTACTGTGTCAAAAAGTTCATTAAAACTGTGTCAAAATTACACACTTGTAGTAAAAGGTTGTAAAAATTTGGTTCAGCATGGGAAAGAAAATATTGACTCAAGCGGGTTTTACGGGTATATTTTTTAAAAGAACATATCGCGCGGTTCATTTGTTTTGTTCCGCGTAAATTTTATATGGGCTGGAGAAAATATGGCTGCTATTATTTTAGGTTTGATTTTTATTGCTTTTACGGTTTTTGCCGTAGTTCCTGGATATCTTAACTGGGGTGCAGATGTAATTCAGTTTTTGAAGGGTTTTGCACCGGTTCTGGCTGCTTTTATCGGTTTGATTTCGCTTTTAATTGGAGCTGCTGACATTAAAGATAAGAAAGAAGCACAGAAAGAAGAGCAGGAAGCTGCAAAAAATCAGGAAAAATAAACCGCACACAAATAATGCGGGAAGAACCACTCCCGCAGACTTAAGGCCTTGCGCAGAAATTTAGCGCAAGGCTGTTGACCAAAATCCCTTTAAAATGTATATTTATGTTCCCCGTATATGAATTAGTGAATGCTCATCACTAAAATCAGTTTTTAAGAAGATGCAATCTTAAAGGCTGAAATAACTTTAATTTTTAAGGTATATACAATGAAAACTATTTTTGTTAACGAAAGCGCTCAGCCACGTACATGGTACATTATTGACGCTGCTGGAAAACCGCTCGGACGCGTAGCTGCAAAAGCTGCATATGTATTACGCGGAAAGAACAAACCATCTTTTGCTGTAAATCAGAATATGGGTGATTATGTAGTAATTATCAATGCTGATAAAGTTATCGTAACAGGTAACAAATTTCAGGATAAGCTTTATCATAAGTTTACTGGATTCGTAGGAAATCTCAAGACACATTCTTTTGAGAAATTAATCGAAAGACATCCGGAACAGCCATTACAGCTTGCTATCGCAGGTATGCTTCCACACGGACGTCTCGGACGCGCTATTATGGATAACTGCAAAATCTATGCAGGCGATAAACATCCTCACACAGCTCAGAATCCAAAAGCATTGGAAGTTTAAGTAGGAGTAAATTATGGTAAAAAATATTGCTATTGGAACAGGAAGAAGAAAAACTGCAATTGCTCGTGTGTTCTTACGCGAAGGTTCAGGAAAAATTACAGTTAACGGAAAAGATGTAAAAGAATATTTTGCAACAGATGATCAGGTTAGACTTGTTCACCAGCCTTTACTCGTTACATCTAACGACAATAAATTTGATATTCTTATTAATGTAACTGGTGGTGGTCTTAACGGTCAGGCTGCAGCTTGTCTCCACGGTATCTCTCGTGCATTGCTCCAGGTTGATCAGGATACACACACAGCTCTTAAAGCTAACGGATATCTTACTCGTGACTCTCGTATGGTTGAACGTAAGAAGTACGGTCAGAAGGGTGCTCGTAGAAGATTCCAGTTCTCTAAACGTTAGTTTTGGATATTTTACGAACAAGGATGGTCTCGCCCGATTGTATGGAAATTACAGCGGTGTCGGGGCCTTCTTTTTTTCTGCGCAGTATCTATCTTTCTCATGTCAAAATCGAAGAGATTACAGAAGGTGCATCTTTTGCGGATGAATGTGAAGAGGATATTGTAAATGCCGGCTTGTGTTTTGCCGCAGAGCAGAAGGCCCTCGACTATCTTAATCGCAGTGAACAGTACAGAAAGGGACTTACATCAAAGCTTATGGCAAAGGGCTTTGATAAATTCAGCATAGAAAAAGCGCTGGATTACCTTGAGGGCAAAAAATACCTTGATGACAGGCGGTTTGCCAGAATATGGCTTAATAACCGCAGAATTACGCACGCAGAGGGCAGACTAAAGCTTATGAATGAGCTTGCAGCCCGGGGAATCAAAAAAGAGTTCATAAAAGAGGCTCTGGATGAGTTTTTCGAGGAGAATTCTGAGGAAGAAATCTGCATGCGGGCATACAGAAAATGTATGAAGACAAAAAAAACGCAGGAAAAGACGATAGCATATTTATTAAAAAACGGTTTTGCGTTAAAATTGATAACAGAAACAGGGAAATTATATGCCACAGAAAAATAAGAGATCAAAAGTTTTTTCTGCACTTGAAGTTGCAAATATTTGCGGTGTTGTAAATCAGACTGCGATAAACTGGATTAAGGCCGGACATCTTAAGGCTTATAAAACTCCGGGTGGTCAGTTTAGGGTTACTCCAGAAAACCTCGCAGAGTTCATGGAAAAACGTGGAAGCGAAATTCCTGAAAGCTTAAAGACGATTCTTCGTGAAAAACAGATTCCAAATGAAAAAACTCTTTTAATTGTTGATGACGATAAAGTTTTAAATACCTTAATTAAAAAATACATCGAAAAGAATTTTGAAAATATAAAACTGTATCAGGCGTATGACGGTTTCGAAGCTGGAACAATCATGACAAAGGTTAAGCCTGGTTTTGTAATTCTTGATCTTGATTTACCGGGCGTTGACGGTTTTTCTCTCTGTAAAAAAATCAAATCTGATTTAATGTTCGGTAATCCATACATTGTAGTTGTAACTGCATTAAAAGAACCTAATTTGTCACAAAAAGTTCTTGATTTAGGAAGTAATTATTTTTTAACAAAACCATTGAGCATGGAGCAGATTGGTGCGATTGTTAATCAATGGATAAACATGAAAACAAACATATAAAAGGAATTAAAAATGGCTAAAGTAATTGTTGTCGGTTCTGGAGGACGTGAGCATACTATTGCATGGAGATTGGCAAAGAGTACGCTTGTAGACGAAGTAGTGTGTGTTCCGGGAAATGCCGGAATGGCAAACGAAGATAAATGCAGAAGCGTTGCACTTTCTCAGAGTTATGTAGAGAAAGGAAAGAATCCATATGTTCAGATTGCAAAACACGAAGGTTGTGACTTTGCCGTTATAGGTCCGGAAGATCCGCTTGCAGAAGGAATCGCTGATGATTTCTGGAATGCAGGAATTCCTTGTGTTGGTCCAAAGAAAGAAGCTGCACAGCTTGAAGCAAGTAAAGATCTTGCAAAAGAGTTCATGGCAAAATATAACGTTGCTTGTCCTGCAAGTAAAACTTTTACAAGCGAAAAAGAAGCACATGCCTATGTAGATAAGCACGGAGCTCCTGTTGTAATTAAAGCAGACGGGCTTGCTGCAGGTAAAGGTGTTACTGTTGCTGCAACTCTTGAACAGGCTCACGAAGCAGTTACTGATATAATGACATCTGGCCGTGTAGGAAATGCCGGCAAGAAAATTGTAATCGAAGATTATCTTGAAGGTGTAGAAATTTCTGTTCTCGCTGCAGTTTCTGTTACACCAGAAAATACTGCAGGCGGCAAATCTGTTATAGTTCCGTTCCTTCCTGCACGTGATCATAAAAGACTTTGCGATGGTGCAAAAGGTCCTAATACAGGCGGAATGGGTGCAATAACTCCACTTGATGATGTTACTCCAGATGTAATGGAAGCATTCAACAAATCAATTCTTGAACCTACTTTAAAAGGACTTGAAGCAGAAAAATTTGATTACCGCGGATTTATCTTTTTTGGTGTAATGATTACTAAGGACGGCCCGAAACTGCTCGAATACAATGTTCGCCTTGGAGATCCTGAAACTCAGGTAGTTCTTCCTATGATGGACTTTGACTTTTTTGAAATGTGTAAGGCAATCGTTGACGGTTCTTTAAAGGATTTTTCTTTTAACTGGAAGAAGGGCTATGCAGTAGCTCCTGTAGCAGTTTCGGGCGGATATCCGGCTGCGTACAAGAAAGGAATCAAGATTACGATTGATTCAAGGGCAAAGAGTATTCCGGATTCAAAGATATTCATTGCCGGTGCAATCGAAGATAGAAGAAGTAGCTCTGAATCTAAAGATGGAGAGCATCCTATGATTACAAGCGGCGGAAGAGTTCTTGCTGCGTGTGCTATGGCTCCTTCTTTTGATGAAGCATGGAAGAAAGCGTACGAACTTATGAGCACTATAAAATTTGACGGAATGTTCTACAGAAAGGATATCGGTCTTCCAGGCGCAGCAGAAAGCGGAAAGCTTACTGCACGCTAAAAAGCAGATCTTCGTAACTTGGGAAAGGCTTAAAGTCTTCTCCAAGGAGCGGTTCTATCTGGTCTGCAATTTCTCTTACAACTGACATCTGAGGTAAAATCTGTTTTGCATAACTGTGTGCTCTTTGCATAAGGTCTTCTGTTGCCTTTGTAGTTTCATGCAATGCAGAAAGTTTTTCTGCGTTTACAGAAAGATCGTTTATGAGATTGTTCAGTTTTTTCATTGTATTTAAGCCTGCATCACAAAGGTCAAATACTCTCTGCATTTTAAATTCTGTATCTGCAAGAAGATTCATGTATTTAAATGCCGATGGGATTATATCTTTGTTTACCATTTCGAGCATCGTTCCGACTTCGATATTTAAAACCTGACAGTATTTTTCGAGTTTGATTACAGAATGAGAATGCATTTCTTCTTCTGTGTAGATTCCGAGTTTACCGAAAAGGTCGATATTCTTCTGATCAAGATAATGTTCGATTGCTTTTGGAGTAGTTCGGTAATTTTTTAAGCCGCGACGCTCTGCTTCTTCGATCCATTCCTGGCCGTAACCGTTTCCGTTAAAGAGTATGCGCCAGTGTTCTGTAATTTCGCGTTTGATAAGCTGTTCGAGATCTGACTGGAAGTTCTGTGATTTTTCAAGTTCATCTGCAAACTTTCTTAATGAATCTGCAAGGATTGCGTTGAGGATTGTGTTTGGACCAGAAATCGAAAGTGCGCTTCCTACTGCGCGGAATTCGAAACGATTTCCTGTAAATGCAAAAGGAGAAGTTCTGTTGCGGTCTGTTGAATCTTTTGGAATAGAAGGAAGTACATCGGCACCGATGTTGAGTTTTGCACCGTCTTTACCGTCGTATGCTTTTCCTTCTTTGATTGCTTCTAAAATTGCCTGGAGTTCATCGCCGACATAAATCGAGATGATTGCAGGAGGCGCTTCGTTTGCACCGAGTCGGTGATCGTTTCCTGCACTTGCAACAGAATAACGCAGAAGATCCTGATTATCATCAACTGCTTTTATTACTGCAGTTAAGAAAAGCAGGAACTGCGCATTGTCGCGCGGAGTTTTTCCTGGTGCAAAAAGGTTTTCGCCGTTATTTGTTGCGATTGACCAGTTGTTGTGTTTACCGCTTCCATTTACGCCCTCGAATGGTTTTTCGTGCAGAAGACAGATGAGGCCATGACGGCGCGCAACCTTCTTCATTATTTCCATTGTAAGCTGGTTCTGGTCTGCTGCGAGATTGGAAGTTGTAAAAATCGGAGCCATTTCGTGCTGGGCAGGGGCTGCTTCGTTGTGTTCAGTCTTGCAGTAGATGCCGAGTTTCCAGAGCTCCGTGTTAAGGTCTTCCATATATTCAATTACGCGCGGCTTGATTGCAGCAAAGTACTGGTCATCCATTTCCTGGCCTTTAACCGGTTTTGCTCCAAAGAGTGTGCGACCGCACATCTTAAGGTCTTTTCGTTTGTTATAAAGTTTTTCATCAACAAGGAAGTATTCCTGTTCCGGTCCCATTGTTGTAGTAACGTGTTTTGCTTCGTTGCCGAAAAGTTTTAAGATTCTCAGTGACTGTGTATTTAATGCTTCCATTGAGCGAAGAAGCGGAGTTTTTTTATCAAGTGCTTCTCCGTTGTACGAACAGAACGCTGTCGGGATACAGAGAGTGTGGTCTTTTATAAAAGGATATGATGTCGGATCCCATACAGTGTATCCTCGTGCTTCGAAAGTTGAACGTTTACCGCCGTTAGGAAAACTTGATGCATCCGGTTCACCTTTGATGAGTTCTTTTCCTGAGAAAGACATTATGATTTTGCCTTCTGGAGCTGGTGTCAAGAAACTGTCATGCTTTTCTGCTGTGATGCCTGTAAGGGGCTGGAACCAGTGAGAGTAGTGTGTTGCGCCTTTTGAGATTGCCCATTTTTTCATGCTTTCTGCAATCTGGTTTGCACTGTCTAAGTCGAGTGGAGTTCCGTCTTCCATCGTGTGTTTAAGTGCTTTGTAAACAGAAGAAGATAGAGTCTGGCTCATAACCTGCTGGTTATAAACAAGGCTTCCAAAAAGTTCAGGTAGATTAGTCATAGACAATTCTCCATAAAAGACATCACACCGCTTTTAGATGCATCACAACTGGCGGCACATTCTATTGCGGGTTATTGATATATTATCAATATAATACACTAAAATAAAAAAAAAGGCGATACGATTTTGTGCAATCATATCGCCTTTTTGTAAAGTTACCGTTTAATTAGCGGTTAGAACTGTATTCATCATAGTTCTTGTTAGGATTATAAGTTCCTTCACGATATTCACCGGTAAGACTTGGAATTTCCATCTTCATACCAGGATAGATAAGGTTAGGATCGTTTGGTTTTGGCATCTTATCCTTATTCTTCTGATAGAGGTTTTCCCAAAGAAGAGGGTTGTTATAAACATATTTGCGGCCAGAAATGTTCCAGTAGCAGTCTCTTGTTTCTGCCCATGGGCGAACAACATAGAACTGTGGAAGCGGTGTAACTTCGCGTACTCCTTCGAGTGCTGCGATTGCCTGGCGTGCATAGTTTTCTGCAGAAACCCAGTCTTCCTTGTCATAAGCATCTTTTGCGTTCTTATAAGCTTCTTCTGATGTGCTGTAAGCCATAGGGAAGTTTTTGTCTGCGTTGATGCCTTTTGCCCAGTTGATTTTCTTTTCTGCAAGTTTCATCTGGTCTTCTGCGTTCTGACGAGCGAGCATGCTGTCGATGAATGCTTTTGAAAGAGCAGCATTTTCTTCTGCTTTAAGAGCATATTCAACAGAGAGATCGTACTCACCTGCATCGAGAGCTGCTTCTGCTTTTTTTGTATATTCATCAGCGAGTTTCTGATATGTATTGTTTTTGTAGCTGTAGCCTGCTGCAAAAAGTGAACCTGCCAATAAGGCAAATGCTAATACTGAAATAATCTTTTTCATTATTTATCCTCCACTCCCACAGCTTCTTTGAAAATCTGAACAGCACCGTCGTTTTCTACTTTTACGTCTTCTTTAACTTCGATAACTGCATCATCTGGATCTGCAAATTCTTCTTCTTCGAGGAGAACAGCATCGCTTTCTTCGATACCGTCAATCTTTTCGTCTCCAAGAGGAAGTCTTTCATCTGCTTCGCCTGCATAAGCTTCTACATCACGAACTTTTGCTTTAGCTTCTTCGATCTTTCTCTGAGCTTCTGCTCTCTTTTCTGCAACATCTTTATAGAGTGCTTCGAATTTTTCTTTTGCGTCTTTGTAGCAGTCATATGCTTTTTCTGGATTCTTTGTTACAAAGTGGTTGTCACCAGTCTGAATAAGATTAGCATAATTCTTGTATTCTTCTTTGCGTGCAACACCAGCTTTTACACTGTCTGCGTTTTTCTTTTCTGCAAGAGCACCTTCGCGTTCTTTTGTTGCAAGCTTCTTGAATGAATCATAGAAAATTGCATAGTAAGCACCGTAAGAAACTTCTGCAGCCTTTAACATTGTAATTCCGTCTGCATCATTCTGAATTTTTTCTTCAAGATCATCATAAAGCTTTCCTGCAGCGTCATAAGCTTCTTTGTTCTGTTCATCAAAACCTAATTCTTCGATTCTCTTCTTTAAGTTTTTAGTTTCAGAAGCCTTCTGTAATGCGAGGTATCTGTTATTGATGTCTTTGAGTTCATCAGTTACTTTTTTGTCACCTTTTGCTACTTTGTCCTTAGCAGCAAGAAGCATTTCGTCTGTAACTTTTAACTGATTTGAATAATAATCTTCTGCACCGGCTTCTACTGCCTTTGCACGAGATTCTTCTGCCTTAGAAACTAACTGTTCTGCTGATAAATCCTTTGTACTGTCTTCTGCCTGCTGTTCAATTTTTGTTTCGGCATCAGCTTTAGTTTCATCTGCTGTTTCCTGATCTGTTGATTTACAAGATGCAAAAATCAGCGATAATGCCATTAATGCAAAAAGCAAATACTTTTTCATCCATTTCCTCCAATTTCTTGAATTACTATCATTTTACTACAATTAATAGTATAAAACAATAACGAATTTCTTGAAATCTCCAAATTCATAAGTTATAATTTTTGTTGAACAGACTTTAAAACGGGGTGTTTTATGGCAGATGATTTTACATTTGAAATAACAGAGAGTCTTGGATTAATTTCTGAGGGTAAAGGCGGCTGGACTCTGGAGCTTAATAAGGTTTCATGGGGCGGGCGGACTGCAAAATATGACATCCGTACATGGGCGCCTGATCATGATAAAATGGGAAAGGGAGTTACTTTTACGGCAGAAGAACTTAAGAAACTTAAGGAAATTTTAGACAGCCTCGACATAGCTGGCTAAAGAAGATCCTTTTTTAATGATTATTGAATAGAGCATGAGCTCAAGGCACGAAGTTTCGACTGCAGAACCGATATTTCTTACAGTCATATCTGTGTTTGAAAGTCCTGCAAGGATTGCCATCGTCTGTCCGTAGCTCCAAATTTTTGAAGCCTTTGCATACTGCTGCCTTATCATGCTCGAAGCAAAGCCTGATTTTTTTAAAGTAAATTCATCAGGAGTACCGCCTGAGCACAGCTCGTGGTAGGAGAGAAGCTTTCTGAAACAGAATGCGAGTCCTGCAATTATTGCAGGGCTTTTGTTTTCTTTTGAAAGCCTTATTTTCTGCAGAATCGAAAGTGAGTTTTCGAGGCGTTTTTCGGGGCGTACAGAAGAATCTGTCATTGCACCAAAGAGCGTAAACGGTGTTTCTTCTCTTGTGTCTGCAAGGATTTTATCTACATCGCCTGTGGTTATTTCTGTTCCCTGCGGAAAGAGGGTAAAAAATCTTGAGCATTCGGCTTTAAGGCTTTCTGTATTATTTTCTACAAGTTCAAGAATAAGTTCGGCTGCTTCCTGTTCTATCTGGTAGCCGTTTTTTCTGAATAAATCTTTAATCCACGGAACACGGCGGTTTTCAAACATTACCCAGAAAACTTTCTGATTTTCTTTTGGAACAAGCTTTGAAAGTTTTGAGTCAACGCTTGTCTCGTCTGATACAAGAATGAGCATCGAAGATTGCTTTGGATTTTTATTTTTTGAATCAGGTGTAACAGACTTTATCCAGGAAGATAAAAGTTCTATGTCTTCCTTTTTCTTGATGAGCTCGCATGATTTGTAAACTACACATGTCGCATCCTGAAAAAGCGATTCACTCTGCAGCATCGAAACGACGGTTGCAACAGAGGTATCGGTAGCGTAGTACAGGTATTCATCCACAGAACCAAATTTCTTTTTAAAATCTTCTTTAAGAAGATTAACGGCGTCATTGCGTTCGCCGAACTCTGGTCCTGTGTAAAGGTAAACTGGAATGCTCATCTTTTATCCGTAAGAAGCGTGCAGTTAGTATGTGCGTACGAGGTTTGCAAGAATACCTACGATGCGTACTTCCTGACAGTATATCGGATGGAACGCAGGATTTTCTGGCTGGAGACGAATCCTTGACGGTTCCTTAAAATATCTTTTTAAAGTGATTGCATCATCAATTACTGCAACAACAATCTGTCCATCGACTGCAGTAGAAGCCTGTTCTACGATTGCAAGGTCACCTTCTAAAATTCCTGCGCCCTGCATGCTCTGACCGCGCACGTGAAGAGCAAAATAACTTTTGCCCGGACGGATAAAAGGTTCTGTTAAAGTAACATAACCTTCATAGTTTTCTTCGCACAAAAGCGGTTTGCCTGCTGCGATTGTTCCGATTACAGGAACTTTATCGAGAAACATTGATGAATCTTTTTTGCGTTCGTCAATCAATACTTTGATTGAGCGTGATTTTTTCTGTGTCTGTGAAATAAAGCCTTTTTTCTGAAGGGCTGTAATATGATCCTGAACTGCGCGGATTGAAACGCCAAAGTGATCTCCTATTTCGCGTACTGTAGGAGGATAAGAATTTTCTTCCTGATAATCAGAAATAAAGTTAAGAATCTCTTTTTGTCTTTCTGTAATCTCTTTCATAAATCTCCCTTTAATTTAAATAATAATCAGATTGTGGTTTTGATGCAGAATGCTACTCGTCATCAAATTTTGTATCAAAAAGATTTTCGATGGCACTTGCAGCTTCGCTTTCGTCCGGTCCTTCTACTTTTAGTGTCATAGTTGTGTTGTATCCGGCTGCCATCGTGATAACACCCATGATTGATTTTGCATTTACAACAATTGAATCTTTTTCGAGAGTAATCTCAGAAGTAAATTTATTTGCAAGCTGCGCTATTAATGTTGCAGGGCGGGCATGAATACCTGCTCTGTTCTTAACGGTAAGAATTTTTTCTACCATAATTCAATCTTCCTCCAGTTTTATTATAATTGAATATAAAACTTTTAGTAATTATCATCCTGTCCGTAGTACGCAGCCTGCGCTTCTCCAGTTTCGATCCATTTGAGGACGTTCTGGTTAAAGTCGCGTGCCGAGTTGTATCCCATTTTCTTGAGACGCTCGTTCATTGCGGCAGCCTCAATGATGATAGGAAGGTTACGGCCAGGTTTAACAGGAATTTCGATAGCAGGAATTTTTACACCAAGTAAATCCATTGTCCGCTGGTTGGTTCCTATTCTATCGTAAATCTTGTTTGAATCCCATTCTTCAAGTTCAACAACAAGTTGAATCTCTTTTTGTTCGCGGATTGCACCGACACCATAAAGCTCAGAAACATTTATGATTCCGAGTCCGCGGATTTCCATATGGTGGCTGATAAGAGTATTTGCACCGGTTCCTAAAATTGTGTTTCCGTTTACGCATCGGATTTCTACGATGTCGTCGGCAACAAGACGGTGACCGCGCTCTACTAAGTCGAGGGCAGTTTCTGATTTACCTACACCTGAGTGACCGCACAAAAGAATTCCTTCACCGAAAACTTCTACGAGAACTCCGTGCATTGTTTTTCGAGGTGCAAATATATTTGAAAAAAGACGTACAAGTCTGTTTGATAATTCAGTTGACTCAAGATCTGTTACGAGAAGAGAGCATTCGTTTTCTTCTGCAAACTCGATGAATGAAGGAGAAGGCTCGAGGTTGTGTGCAAAGATACAGCATGGAATTGCAAAAGAGAAAAATTGTTTTATAGTGTCGAGTCTTCCTTCTGCTTCGAGCTTGTTGAGGTATGCGACTTCTCCTCGGCCAAAAAGCTGAACGCGCTGATAAGCAAAGCTTTCATAAAAACCAGAGAGAGCAAGCCCTGGACGGTTGATGTCAGGAACAGTGATAGGGCGTATGAGTCCCTTGCGTCCTGCAACACAGCGAAGATTGATTTCGTCGTGTCCGTGCAACTCAAGTGAAAGCAAATCTAAAACTGTAAATTTCTTATCAGCCATAAATACACTATACACAATCATAGACGAAAGTGCAAGGAAAAAAAGCAAAAAAACGACCGGTATTTCTACCGGCCATCTAGATAAGAATCACCCCCTCATGTGATTTTATTTAATTCAGACTTCTAACGATTCTGAACTTTATCCTTTTCCTTTTTGATTTTCTGGTCAAGGACATCCATAGTCTTGTTTAAAGCAGCTGCGAAATCAAAGTCAGAACCTGTTACGTGACCTTGTACTCCCCAGCGGAAGTTAGCTACGATATCGAAGCTGTATTCTTTTTCGTGTTTAACACGGACAATAAGGTCTATAATAAGGTCATCAGCATAAGAGATACGCTGAAGTTTTTTTTCGATCATGTCTGACTGCTTCTGGTCAAGGTCAAAACCTACTGCTGTAATTGATTTAGTCATAATTCCACCTCTCTGGTTTGCCTCTCGGCGTATTTTTAACTCGGGATACACCCTTATGTATATAGTAACATCGATATTGTGAAAAGTAAAATTATTTTTTTGCCTTGCGGCAAGCAGGTTTTATGCTGAATTTGACTCAAGCGATCCAAAGGCTTTGTGCCGCGTGTTTTTGCCCTATGCGACCTTTGACCTTAGTGTAATCGTGATTTTCTTTGTGGCAACGATATTTTCTATCGAAACCCCGAAAAGGTCAGCAAGAACCAGCAGGTTATCGATGGAAGGAATATTCTTACCCTGTTCCCATGCATAAACTGCCTGCGGGTACTCAAACCCGAAAATTGATTGTATGTCGTGAATTGAAAATCCGTTTACTGTTCTGAGGTTTTTAATCTGAAGACCTGTCTGCTTTAAATCTATAACCGGCTTTGAAATTGTGTTGATATTCTCCATTGTCTGATTCTCCTTAATTCTACAAAAATTTCTGTGTCCGAGGACACTGCGCCTGCCAGATGCGCTGATGTGTGCGCATGAGGGTATCCGCCTGCAATTAGTGCCAGAAGGCGAAGCTGCACAGTACGGATTGCATCATCGATAATACGTTTGGCATTTTTAATGCGTTTAGAAATAAAGCGTGAGTTTTTTGTTGAATCGACCATGTTCGTTCTCCTTCTGATAATAATTTTACTGCCAGCGGCAGGTTTTGAATTTCTGCACTTTTTGAAGAACCTTCAATGAAGTGTAAAAAGATTGTTTTACTATAACGTTTTGTAAGAGTTTTGTCATTAAAGTTGTAGTTTAAAAATTTGATTTTTAAGCGGGGTTTTGTGCAAGCTCCTTTTGCAGTTCTTTTACTTTATCCAGGCTAAGCCCTGTGATTTTCGAAGCCTGTTCAGCTGAAAGATTCATTTTGAGGGCGTTTTTTTATGAGCAGAGGCAAAATTTGAAAAATCTGGTGACACTTTGTTAAATTCCGCGTGTTAAATTTACATGAAAAGCAGAAATAATACTTGACGATATAATATTATACTCTGTATATTATAGTTATTAAAACAATATTGTTAGATATAGAAGACGGAGGTATGAATGACTTTTAATTCTGGTACGACGCTGCTTGATGCGGTCGTGCTCTCTGTTGTTTCGAGGGAAGGTACTTACGGCTACAAGATTACCCAGGACGTCAGGAGTGTTCTTGATGTGTCAGAAAGTACCCTGTATCCGGTTCTGAGGAGGCTTCAGAAAGACGGGTATCTTGAAACCTATGATATGGAATATGACGGGCGCAACAGGCGTTATTACAAGATTACGTCAAGCGGAATGATTCTGCTTGATAAGTATCGTAACAGCTGGATTGAATATCGTAAGAAAATCAATTCTATCCTGCTTGGAATGGAGGACTAAAATGACAAAGAAACAGTATCTTAAAAAATTGGAATATTGCATTCAGGCGTTGCCGGCAGAAGAAAGAAACGAGGCGCTTGAGTATTATTCAGACTATTTTGATGATGCAGATGATGATGATAAAGTGATGCAGGAGCTTGGAGAACCAGAAGATCTTGCAAAAACAATCATCGAAAAATTTACATGTGTTCCGGCAAAGGAAACTAAAAAGAAAAAAGAAAGCGTTGACGATGACTATGGTTTTGATGACGATGAAAAACTTCTTTTTACTTTTGCAAAAGGAGATGTAAAGAATCTGGGTATTTCTCTTGGTGCTGCAGATGTCGTAATAAAATCTGGAAGCGAGTATAAAGTTGAGACTCGCGGAATTTACGAAACTGACTTTAGATGTGAGATAAACGAAGCAGGAACTCTTATTATCGAAAACAAGAGAAAAATTCCGTCGCTGCCGTTTTTCAGAAGATCAAAAAATTCTTCTTGGCGCCCGAGAGTTCTTATAACTGTTCCAGAAAGCACAAAGCTTGAGAAC
The DNA here is from genome assembly GCA_905236565.1 of uncultured Treponema sp. GTDB lineage: Bacteria > Spirochaetota > Spirochaetia > Treponematales > Treponemataceae > Treponema_D. Next base: position 35,524 of record CAJORB010000059.1, read on the forward strand.
ATGAAGATTGCTCTTGCTGCAGGAAGAATAAGAACAAAAGAATTGAATCTTTTTTCTTCGAGAACTATGATAGATATCGGAGCAGGTGATTTTGAAGCAGACGGTTTATCTTCTGAAGCAACTCAGATAAGATGCAGCATGGGAAATGTTGATATCGAAGGAAATCTTATCGGGTTTACAAAAATCGACTGCGGAATGGGAAGCGTAAAAATCAGGAGCAGAAAAAATCTTTCTGATTATTCTTACGATGCAAAAGTCGGAATGGGCTCGATTGAGTTTGGCTCAGATAAGAGAAGCGGTTTTTCGCAGTCATACATAGAAGAGAGAAAAGAAAATCATATTTCGATTATCTGCGGAATGGGAGAAGTAAAAATCAAATCTGCAAGATAGTGCAGAACTACGGATAAACGTAAGGAGTTTTAGAATATGGAAAAAAGAATGTACAAATCAGATACAAACAAGGTTATTTTTGGAACATGCGGCGGAATTGCCGAATATTTTAACATTGATCCGATTGTAATTCGTGTGATTTTTATCGTATTGTTCTTTACAGGCTTGAGCGGACTTTTAATCTACATTGTTGCATCGCTTATAATTCCGAAATCTCCTTTTGAAGATTTTGATGAGTTTGAACGCATCAATAAAGAGTATTACGAAAAACCTAAGAGAAAAAATCGTGTAAAGGGCGATGACGAATTTGACTCTTACTTTAAAGATTAATTTATGAAAATTTTATTTTATTCGACTAATTCAAATCATTATGAAAGCGGCAGAATGGAGTTTAAAATGATTCCGTCCTGCCGTGAACAGTGGAACTCATTAAAAGAAAAATATCCTGAGTGCGATTTTGTAATCGTAATGCAAAAGCCCGGGATGTTTCTTTATGATGAGTCGGGTGTTATGTCGGATAGAGTAAAATATATTTTTATCGATGAGCAGAACTCTGATGCAGAAAAAATTGCGCAGGTTATAATTAGCGAAAAGCCCGATACTGCAGTCGCGGTTTCTTACTGGAAAGAGCCTTTTGACTGGATGAGTATAAAGGATGCGATGATTGCAGAAAAATTACGGGATGCAGGAATTAAAACTGTATGCCATGATGCAGATACATGCAGGATATGCTTTGATAAAAATGAAACGAGACAGTTTTTAATTAACAATAATTTTAATGTTGCAAAAGGCGTTTATGTTCATCATGAGCTTTTTTATGCAGAGCGCGGAAGAAACTGTATAAACGAAAATGTTTACCGTGAATACATTTTTTCTGAAATTAAAAAACTGAAATTTCCTGTCGTGATAAAAGAGACTTCGGGGCTTTCTTCTTACGGGATGGATGTAGTTACGACCTTTAATCAGGCGCGCCACGTTCTTTTGTCTAAGAAGAACAACGGCGACAGAGTGGTAGAAGAATTTCTTGACGGGATTTCTTTTGGAATCGAAGTTTACGGAACTGACGGTAAATACCTTGTGTCGCCGCCTCTTGTTAACAGCGTAAACCAGTTTGGGCTTACAAGCCCTAAACAGAATGTAAAGCTTGGACCGGTCGAAAACGAGAAATTTGGGGTTTCGGAGCTTAGGAAAGAAGTGGCGCGCCTTGCGGGGCTTTTAAAGTTTTCGGGGATTGCGCAGATTGATCTTGCTTATTCTGACGGGGCGTGGTGGTTTATAGAAATAAATTCGCGCATTTCGGGAATGACGCAGACGATGGCTTTTTCGATGGGGCTTTCGCTTTATGAGCTTATTTTGTTTTCTGCCGGGATTATCGGCTGG
>CAJORB010000060.1:0-24714 GCA_905236565.1 uncultured Treponema sp.
AATCTGTTCTTTTGTGCCGAAGGGCGATGATGCGTCGCGGTATTTTCTTAAAGCGCGGTTAAAGGCAGTAGAAGATGAGCTTGAACAAAAGCGCAAGACCTCTGATGTTTTTGTAAAACTTGCACGAGAATCTGCAGAATACTATGTAAAAAACGGGTGTGAGATGAAATTACCTTCGTGGATGCCATCGGAAATTTTAAATGCCCGCGCTGGTGCTTTTGTTTCTGTTCACAAATTTGGAAGCTTACGCGGCTGCATCGGAACAATAGAAGCGACACAAAAAAATCTTGCACTTGAAATAATTTATAATGCAGTGAGTGCAGTTTCAAAAGATCCTCGTTTTGAACCGGTCGCAGAAGATGAACTAAAATTTCTTGATATAAATGTTGATGTTTTAGGTTCTGCAGAAAAAATTAATTCTCCTGCAGAACTCGATGTAAAAAAATACGGCGTGATTGTACAAAGCGGTTACAAGCGTGGTCTTCTTCTTCCTGACCTTGATGGTGTTGATACTGTTGAACAGCAGATTTCGATTGCAAGGCGTAAAGGCAACATTGCACCCGGTGAAAAAGTAGAACTTTTTAGATTTGAAGTTGTGCGGCATTATTAACTGTGTGGAGAAATCAACATGCAGGTATGTAAATTTCTCTTCCACCCATTCTCAACATATACAACCACGTACAAATCATATATTCTATAATCACAAAGCGCTTTGAAACACAGTGGGCGTGCCCACTGAAAAATTATTGAGGACTTTATGAATTACAGAAATGCACAGGACATTTTTCCAGAAAATCTTTTAAAGCAGATTCAGCGGTATGTCAGTGGTGAGACGATTTATATTCCGGCCAAAAATGAAAAAAAGGCATGGGGTGAATCTTCTGGCTACAGGGCATATCTTGCAAAAAGAAATCAGAGCATGAAAAAAGATTTTGCAGAAGGGCTTACAATCGAGCAGCTCACGGAGAAGTATTGTCTTTCGTTTGATTCTGTAAAGCATATTGTCTACACAAAACAGGAGCGCACTATGCTGAACTATAACAAAACACTTTCTTCGGCTATGAGTTATGCCAAAGAAAATAAAATTGATGAATGGATTCATACTTATCTTCATGATGCGGGAAAGAATATTCCGTTTTCCGACGGACTTAAGCTTTTCGAACGATATTACATAGGCCCTATGAAAATGCCGCTTGATTTGTTCGAGCGCAATACCGGCCCAGAAGAAGGCATGAAATATAAAATTGACAAAGACTGGTGGCCTATACACGTGGCAGCTCTTGAGGATTCAATTAAAAAAGATCCTGACATGCCGCCGCTCATTGCCCACTATGTTGAAAGCGATTTTGAAATGAATGATGGAAATACCCGTCTGCAGGCTTATAGAAATCTTGGTGTTAAAGAAGCACATTTTATCATCTGGATTACCGAGCAGGATGAGTACGAAGAGTTTATGTCCCGCTACGGAAATTATGCCGAGGGAGCACCGGTTATCAGGAGATAAAAAATATGCCCATTTGTGATGTATGTTTCAGGCATTGCAATATAGAAGAAGGGCAGACTGGTTTTTGCGGTGGACGCATCTGCCGTAAAAACCAGATTGTTGCCGAAAACTACGGCAGGCTTACTTCTGTTGCACTGGATCCGATAGAAAAAAAGCCTCTTAAAATGTTTTATCCGGGAAGCATGGTTTTGTCTCTCGGGTCTTATGGCTGTAACCTCCGCTGTCCGTTTTGCCAGAACTCGAGCATCTCCTGGTCAAAAGAAGCGTTCGAATATAAAAATAAAGCAGAGTTTTATAAGCCGGAAGAAATTGTAAAAAGCGCACTGGAACTGAGGCAGCGTGGTAACATCGGTCTTGCTTTTACTTACAACGAGCCTCTCATCGGTTATGAGTTTGTTCGAGATACAGCAAAGCTTTCGAAAGAAGCAGGCATGAAAAACGTTCTTGTTTCAAACGGAACTGCAACACAAAAAGTTCTTAAAGAAATAATTCCCTACATCGATGCCATGAACATCGACCTAAAAGCGTTTACAGACCGCTTTTATCACGACTTTATTGGCGGAGATTTTAAAATGGTAAAAGATTTTATCACAACTGCCGCACAATCCTGTCATGTGGAATTGACAACTCTAATCATCCCCGGCGAAAATGACAGCGAAAAAGAAATGAGGGAGCTTTCTTCATGGGTTGCCGCGCTTGAAAAACAAACTGGTAAAAAAATCCCGCTTCATATCACAAGATTTTTCCCAACATTTAAACTTACAGATAAAGAACCGACTCCTGTAGAAACAATTCTACGCCTTGTAAAAGTTGCAAAAGAAAAACTGGAGTTTGTATTTTCGGGTAATATATAAACAATATTTTTACTTTGCGGCCACCGCAATCAGTTTTACAATTGTGAGAGCCGTAGTAAGACCAGCGGCGTCTTTATGGATAATACCATCCGATCCATCAAGTGAACCTGTACCAGCAAACTCAAGACGGATTTCTTTACTTGACTCATTAAAGTCTGCCGGAATAACCGCTTCATAAACAACAGACGGCTGCCCGTTTACGCCAGATTTTTTCTTTGTATAAAAATCATTATAGTCAAAGCTTGTGTTGAATTCGGCTTTTAATACGTAAGTTTTATTTTCCAGTTCAGCATTAAAAATAATTCCACCTTTTGGAGTTGCACTTGTAACTGCGTCCAGCTTAATATCTGGTGTGGCATTTTTTGAAGGTTTAAATTTTGATGCGTGATACCAGACTGGCAGAGATTCAGGGCGGCCCTCTTTTGGGCCCATGATCCAGCTTTTGTGACTGGCTCGTTCTGTAACGTAAAGAGTTTTAATATAATTTCCGTCAGTGTCTTCAAGCCAGATTGCTACCTGCGGTTCTCTTTTTTGTTTCCAATTTTCGCCTGCTCCTACAGAAATTGTAATTTCTTTTGCAAATGCCATGCCGAAACAGAAAATTATAAGATTTAAAAGTGTAATTATTTTTTTCATATTTTACCTCGTCTTTGTATTTGAAAGATTAATTTTTTTAATTACTTTGAAGCCTGAAGATTTGAGAACCTCTCTAACAGCTCTAACCGCTCCGCTCGACTGACCGCAGAAATAGTTGAAAGGAAAAGGTGTGGTACAGCTGGTTACAATAACGGCCCTCTTTCCCTTATGAAGGGGGAGTGGAATACCGTGCTTTGATTCTCCCATTAAAACTCCAACAAGACGGTCGAAGAGGCTTTTTAATTTGCCGTTCATATTTGCCCAGTAAACCGGAGTTCCAACCATAAGCATGTCGCATTCTTTGATTTCATTTTCAATCTTATGAGCGTCATCTTCAGGAAGAAGACAGCTGCCTTTTGAGCGGCAGGCCATACAGCCATGGCAGAAACTAAAGTTTAAATCTGAGACATTTTCCCAGATAATTTCTGCGCCAGGATTTTTCTTAAGCAGTCTGTCGGATTCTTTTTTAAGCAGGTTTGAAACATTTCCGTTTTTTCTCGGGCTTCCGTTTAATACAAGAATTTTCATTTATCCTCCAGAAAAACAGAGTTACACCACATTTTGATAAAACGGTCTGTATAAGCTTTACCGTTATCCCAATATTCAACTTCACATTTTTTCAACAATACAGATTCTATGCAGCCCCAGAGCCCTGAAACCAGAAGACTTACATCAAAGCGAGGGTCAGAAGATTTTGCAAGTCCCTGCTTTATTGCTTCGCGCAGTAATTTTTCGCCGGTTCTGTTACAGACATAAAACTCTTCCATCTGTTCTGAAGGGATATCTTCTGCAGATTTGATTCCCTGCATAACAAGAAGACATCTTCTTGGATTTTCAAAACACCAGTCGCGGTAAGCAATTACTGCATTTTTTATCTGGGATTTTATTGTTTTTCCGCGTGCCGCATTTTCTTTGATTCTTTCATTTAGCAGATTAAGACAATCCAGAGAAATTGACTGGAACAATCTGTCTTTATCTTTGAAATAATGATAGATGTTTGTTGCCGTGATTTTGCATTCAGAAGCGATATCGCGCATTCCAATCTGTTCAGGTTCTTTTTCCATAAGCAGTTTAAGTGCGGCGTCTTTTATCTGATTTATAAGTTCTGGATTTGGATTTCTCATCTTGACCCCTTTATTTTATAACAATGATAATTTAACACTGTTATATTTTAAAGTCAAGTGTCCTTCAGAAATTAGTTAAAAATTGCGGTTTTTACTTCCACCCTTCCCAGATTTTCTGGCATAAGCCGACTGTTGCTTCGGTTTTTCCGTTGCGGCATACGGGAAGTTTTAAAAGCTTAAGCTGATTTTCAAAAAGCTTTGATTCTTTTTCGCTGTCATCAAGGTATGCAATGCTTGAATAATCTTTTGCATTTTTATCTGTCATAAAATCAATTGCATCGGCGCGGCTTCCTTCCTGTCTTGCGATTGCGCAAACAACAGAATCAAACTCGCCAGCACTCATTTCTTTTTCTTTTAAATCTACAAATTGAAAAGGAATTCTTCTTTCTTTAAAAAATCTCTGGGCTGTCTTACAGTCAAAGGATTTGTTCGTTCCAAAAATCTGAATCATAAAAATATTATAGCATAATTATTTAATTCAGTCTAAAAGCTTTTTAAATTAAATTGGGAACTGCATTTGCAGATGATGCTCACGGATTTATAGAACCTACAATCGGCGGATTTACAATTAAGGATACCAATGACATACGAATGATGGACGAGGTTGTAGAAATCTGGGAGAATAAAGTAAAGGTAACTTTTCATTTTAAAAATCTATCTGATGAAAAAAAGACTGTGACCATCGGATTTCCTGTAAAATGGTATGAAGAAGTCGGAGTCGGAGCACGCGAAAAACCTTTAACAGTATAGGCTTGTCATGGGATACCTGGTCTTATGTTCTTTCAACCGGAAGCTCATGGTATAGTACAATCGCTAAAGCGACAATCATTTTTCATTCAAAATATAAGTATCAGTGGATAAAATATTATGTAGAGGAAAATTATAAAAGGAATTACATCTGGGATATTGATAACATGACTTATCACTGGGGGTGTTTTTCTTATAAACCAACATCTATAAAATACGATAAGAAAAACAAAGAAACTGTACTTACATGGGTTTTAGAAAATATTGAACCTCGAAAAGAATGGGAAGCAACAGAATATAGATCTTCCATTCGTTCTCCTGATGATGAAATTCAGGAGTTTGCGTATGTTCTTATAAAAGATGAATTGTTTAAAATACCGGGATACAGCAACGACTCAAAATGGTGGCTTGATGATGAATATCTCGATTCTGACTGGGGGTACACAGAGTTTGCGAATAAAGAAAAATTTTATGTCTGGGTCAGGAAATTGTACGAAAGTGGTTTTACAGAGCTTCAGCCAAAGACAAAGGTAGCCGGAGTTTATGCTCAGCTTTTAATTAATTCAATTTACGCAATACACGGCTACAAGTTTAAAAATGAAAGCTGGACTCAGAAGTTCAGTAAGTTCGCCTGGTACGAACCGACTACTTCTGAAATATCAGACGCTGACTTTTCTATAGAAGAAAAACTCATGCTCAAACGACTCATGGAATACAGATAATTGTTATTTAGTCTTAACAATTGAAGAATTCTAATTTATAATGTTTTTGTATGAAGCTATATTACGGAATTCTTTTTATAACATCAGTATTTCTTACAGGAATTTATTCGTTAATCTGGAGAAAACGATTTTCTGCTTTTCTTACGCTTAACTACGCATTAATTCCGATTGTAAATCTTGGTTATTATATAGTTGCAGTTTCTCAAAATGTTCCTGAAGCAACAGTCGGAATAAAAATATCGTACCTTGGAATCTTTGCTCATATTTTTATCATGTACACAATTTTTGATTTGTGTAATCTGAATATAAAAAAAGCGTTCAGGCTGATTCTGTTAGCCGTTTCGACTTTCTTTTTCTTTTCTGCTCTTACAATCGGTTCAACGACTTTTTTCTATAAAAATATTACAGGTGAATTAATAGAAAACACTCTTGTGCTTCATAAAAAATACGGGCTTATACACACGCTGTATTACGTTCAGGTTTTTATTTACATGGGAATTACAATCAGCGCAACCTTCTATACGATTTGTAAAAAAAAGGATGTTTCACGTCACAACCTGCGTTATATACTTGCATGCGAATCTATTCCGGTTCTTTCTTTTTTTGCCGGAAGATTTTTCCATGTAAAAGTTGACTTTATGCCTTTATCATACGTTTTAAGTGAAATCGTACTGCTCATAATAAGTCATAGGATAATTCTTTATGATATAACAGCAACAGCAATCGAAACAATTTCTGCAAACGGGAAAACAGGTTTTGCCTCTTTTGATGATAAGTTTCATTATCTTGGAGGGAACCAGGTTGCAAAAGAAATTTATCCTGAACTTGCAGAATTAAGAGTTGACAGTTCTATTCCTAAAAATTCTGAATTAAATGTAGAGATTTTGGAAAACATTCGAAGGTATATCGCTGACCCGAAAGAAAACAGTTTTGTTAAAAACTTTGGAGAACTGATTTACAAAATCGATATAGACACACTTTTTGACGGGCGCAATAACCGCGGATACATTCTGTACATGCAGGATGATACGAAGAACAGAAAATATATTTCTCTTCTTAATAAATTTAACGACCGTCTTAAAGATGAAGTTGCAGAAAAAACCGGTCACATTGTAAAGATGCATGACAGTCTTATTCTTGGAATGGCAACTATGGTAGAAAGCCGCGACAATTCTACCGGCGGTCACATTAAAAGAACGAGTGATGTTGTAAAATTTTTAGTTGAAGAAATTCAAAAGGACACAGATGGCGGAATTCTAAATCTTACAGGCGACTTCTGTCATAATCTTATAAAGGCAGCTCCTATGCATGACCTTGGGAAAATTGCAGTTGACGATTCAATTTTGCGAAAGCCTGGCCGTTATACTCCAGAAGAATTTGAACTAATGAAAAAGCATACGACAGAAGGAGCACAAATCGTTCACGAAATTTTAAAAGGAACAGAAGATACATCTTTTCATATTCTTGCAGAAAATGTTGCACATTATCATCATGAACGCTGTGATGGCTCGGGTTATCCAAAAGGGTTAAAAGGAGAACAGATTCCTCTTGAAGCACGCATTATGGCAATTGCAGATGTTTACGATGCTCTTGTAAGTAAACGTGTTTATAAAGAGGCGATGAGTTTTGAACAGGCAGACGCAATTATGATGGAAAGCTTTGGAAAGCATTTTGACAAGCAACTTGAAAAATATTATATTGCCGCCCTTCCAAAACTCGAAGCCTATTACGCAGGACTTTAATGTATTGTTTTTTTAATTTGATTCAGCTTATGTATCAAGTTCAAAACAATAAAGAATATGTTTTTCTGAATCATAAACTGCAGTTATAAAATTCCATGAGGAACTTTTCGAAAGTTCAGTTACATCTTTTGGATCTGAAACCTTCTGTTTATTTTTGAAAAAATAATAACCACTCTGTAAGTCAGGAATAATTACGCCGTAGTCTTCTCTAAAATAAACATCAAGGCTTTTTCCGTCAACTTCCATTCCCAATTCGTATTTGAGTTCAGAAGGCATCGGCAAAGATGTCCATTCGGGATTGTTTTTTAGTTCCACAGAAATATCATCTTCCGGTTTAAATTGAATTATTGAAAAATAAAAGCCATCACCTAACAAGCCGGCATGCGTATTTATTCTTTTAAGATATTTTCCATTTTGAATATTTACATTTAAAGTTTTTGATGTAATTTCTTTGTCTTCGTTCTTTGATGGTAAAGTCGGCCCAAATACAGCGTTAAGGCCAAAATATAGATATGAAATTAAAACTAAAAAAAGTGAAACAAGAATAACGAAGGCGTTTAAGATAATATTAAATTTCTTTTTTGGTAATTTAATTATTAAAACTATTGAAGTAATAATTGCAGCTAGGGCTGTTAAAAAGGAAAGAGCAAAAATAAACATCAATGGATATGTTGTACTCGACGAGGTACGGATGAAGTGCAAAATTGAATAGCCCGAAGTATAAGGAAAATGCATAATCATGTAACCTGCACAAAACAAAAAGGCGGAAATTAAAAGCAATATTGTCGCTGGGGTAAAAAAACGTTTTATATTTGTTTTGTTCAATTTCATTTTAATACTTCCAGAATTTCTTTTGTTCACCATCAATATAGATTTTTTGCGGAATTGAATTTGTCATATCAATAACATTTCCAATACTGCCGTCTATATCGTCAAAAATAATGGTTTTATTCTTGATTCTTATTTTATCAGAGGCAATGCCAGAATACTCACCAAAGGGTTTCAAATTTTTTACAAAAACAAGTCTGTGAGTACATCTGCGGGCAGATCCCCAGATGAGTTCAGTTTTATAAATATCAATATCATCTATTGTGCCGATATGGTAAACATGAAAATCTTTGTTCTCTGCAGGAAATAGTCTTTTATCAAAATTGTTTAAAATTTTTTTTGCAATGTCTTCACCGTCAATTTCCCTTTTTACAAAATCTTTGTCGAGTGTTGTATCACGCAGGGTTGATGGCTCAGTTCCGTATAATCTTGCGCAATTTTTTCCATTCTTGTCAAATTTTTTGCAGTCAATAAAAAACTGTACGCCATCATCGGTATATTTAAACCAGCCGAAAGCCTTGTTGTTCCATGGATCGGTAAAAGTAAAAACATACTTGTCGCCTTTTAGTTTTAATTCAACTTTTGTGCAGATGACAGGACTAAACGGTGTCATGACATGAAATATTTCTGCATGAATTGTTTTTTTATTCCTGCTTATAGAATAAATTTTTATTTCAGAAATCATTTTACATGTTATGTCCGGGCTATCGGAATGCCATACATCTGATTTAGAAAATTTCTGGATGTAATCTGCAAATTTTTTATAAGTTGTTTTTTCATCAGTGTTAAATAATGAATCCTTGTTTTCTTTAAAAAACTTTTGCAGTTCATTTGTTTTTGATGTAATTTCGATATGTTTTGAATCAACGCCTAAAACTTTTCCTGTCGAAATATTCCCGCTCAATTTATTTTCGATTACGGCATTTTCAAAAAAAGATTCATTTAAACCTGTAAAATAAACATTTTCATCGTTTATTTCGTATTTAACCGTCAGATATGTGTCTGCTTTGTTATTAGTAATCATTAAATATTTGTTGCTGTCAAATTGAACAGAATAAGCTCTGGTAAAATCCTTATCATTGCTTTTTATTTCAGACAGTTTTGGATTATCGTCTAATTCACTAAACAAATACTGGTTGTTTCCGGCATTAGAAATCTGAAACTCCGGTTTATCAGGATTATCCGGGGAACACCATAAGCCCGTAAGCTCTTCATCAATAAGTGCCTCTGAAACTGGTACAAGCGGATTCCTAAAATACATGCAGCTTGTAAGAAATAAAGTCGGAATCAATAAAAGCAATATTTTTTTCATGGTAACTCCTTTTGGTTTATGAGTGTTAATTTTTCATCTTTAAAAACATAATATTCTGTAATGCACCACTCTGGAATTTCTTCGCCGTCTTTAAGCTCGTCTTTCCAGTAATCAAGAATTTCTTTTTGTGGATTTCGGATTATGATATTGCTGTCCAAAGAGTAATCAAGTGCAAACTCAAAAGTAAAACCTTCTGTAACGACTCCGGTTTCAAGATTGATGATAAAAAATCCATTTGCCATAGTCCCGGCTCCGAATTGCGCAATCTTATATTTCCCGTTAAAGTCAGGCTCCATGAGAGAAGCTTTTGTGATGATTGTTTTGTAGTTTTTCTTCGTATCGGTGTCTAGAATCGGTTTTGCATTTTCACCGGTCCATTTTTCGATGGGAGTTTTTAAATAAGAAAAAGAACAGGCTTCAATACCATCACCACTTTGTATTAAGTCCTCAACTGCAAAATAAATATCTTTTTTAATTTTTTTGCCGGCAGGAATTTCTATAAAGTCAAAATCAATCACAGTGCTTGCAATTGAATCAAGATACGCACGATAAGATTTTCCCTTATAGTTCAAAAACAAAAGTTGGTTTGAATATTTTTGATTTTCGTTTGAAATATTTGAAATTTCAACCTGCGCATTTGCCAAATTCTTTTTTTTATTGAATTTAATTTTAGAAATTTTGATATTGAGATTTTCTGATAATATTTCTGCACTTAAAATTTTTATCTTTTCAACAGAAAAACACATTAATGGTTTATCATAATATTGAATATTTATATTTTCTTCATATTTGAAAATTGTTTCTGTTTCAAAAAAACAATCTAAATCTGTCTGATTTCTTATAATTGTACTTACTGTTTCATTGTCGCAGGTTTCTTCTGTTCCAACCCCAACAACTTCGTTTTGTTCTGTTATAAAACGAATATTTGGCGCGATTCCGTTATATAATCTAAAAGCTCCTTTCAGTGTAACTACATCACCAGGTGATATTTTTTTTGAAAGAGGTTTGCCTCCTTCTGCACATGAAGAAAAAATGAAGAATGATAATGTAAATAAAATTATAAAAAGTTTTTTCATGTTTATTCCCATCTTATTAATCAGGATAATAATCCCCGGTTCTTACGTAACTTGTTTTTGTATTGAATTCGTAGAATCTTTCCGGCAGATAATTAAAATCTTCGCCCCATCGTCCTTTAAAGTTTTCTTTATCTCCGCCACCATGGATGACTATGTAAAGATCACAATCATCATCTGTGATGAAAAACGAAATATTTATTTCAGAAGTTTTTAATCTGAATGCTGTTTTTACAGAGTGGGATCCAGCATCTTTCCATGGACCTTTTGTATTTATTATTTTGAGCTCTGATTTTCCAGATTTGAATAAATCATAATTGTTGTGTCCGTTATTAAGGTTGATTCCTTTTTGACCGAACAGCATTTTAATCGTTTTAAGGGCTTTCGAAATCTTTTTTACATCTCTTTTGTTTTTGACAAGTGGAAGTACCTTGTTTATAAGAGATTCAAGCTCGTCATAAGTTAATTGTGATTGGTGTGTCTCGGATTGAATTTCTTTTGTTTCAAAAATATATTTCTTTTCACCTTCATTATCTAGCAGATTAATTCCTTCATTATCGATAGAAACGAAACAACCCCAGTGAAAATGTGATACGGTTGCAACATATTCTACCATACGAGGATTTTTGAAAATTTTACCGATTTTAATTTCATCGAAAAGTGTATTTCCTTCATAAACGGTAAAAAGAACTGTTTCTTTATTCCATTTTTTTGAAACAAGTCCACCCGTTTGGTCAATGACGCGATATTTCCCATCTGGAGAAAAATATTCCTGTGGTTCCCAAGGTTCATCAGACCAGGCAGAAATTGAAGTGATAAATAATGTAAACAAAAGTATAAAAATTTTTTTCATATATTGTCCTGAAATATTATGGTCTGTTCAACAAGCGGATAATTAACATAATTATAAAGAAAAGCACTAAAGACACAAAAAAGAATCCCAGTATGGCAAAATCTCTTTTTAACATTCTGCGTCTAAACTCACGGTCATTTTTATAAAGCGATTCGACTGTGTCTGTATCTTTTTTTGTTTTTAATAATTCTCGCATTCTTTCTGCTGCAAACTCTTTTCGTATTGTTATTTCTCTTGTTATAAGATGATAAAGGATATAAGCGAATAAAATAACTGCAAGAATTATAACAAGTTCTACCGTAAACAGATGCAGGGCTTTTGATTTTGTCAGCCTTTTGACGGAATTGTCTTTGAGATTTAATTCAAATACCTGATCATCATCTCTGTAAAAACGAATTGCATCGTTATTTGTCAGTTTCATTTTATTAATGAAAGTTGACTGACTATCAATTTCTTTTAAAGGAATAAAATGTTTATTGTATAGCCTAATACGACTGACTTTGTGCCATTCTGGATCTGAATTATCAGTTATGATTATAACAGCTTCTTCAGAAAAAGGAGAAATGTGATAATCAACATTATATTCAAGGCCATTGTAACGGATAGATTCGAGTTCTGGAGGTGGAAGTCGTTTTGCAAAGACGCTCGATGTTGCAATGATTATGGTGAATAAAATCAATAATGCTTTTTTCATACTTTATCTCTTCTATTCCCCATGAATTACAGATTCTATTTGTGAGGTTTCTGCGTTGATTATGATTTCAAAAACACCGCCGAGGTTTTCTTTTTGAAGAGAGCCTTGTACAATCCATTTGTTTTTATATTTTGAAATGCGGTAAGGCTGCTCGTCTCTGATATTGTCTTTACCATAAATCTCGAACAAAGCTTGTTCTGCAACATTTACGATGTCTTCAAGTTTTGTAAGCTTTTTTACCTCGCTTTGAGTTCCTGTGTATTTTTTTTTTGCGTTCTTAGTTACGATTTTTTTAAAATTCTTTTCATAAAGTTCATTTACATTTCCGGAAATGCATTCATAAGTCCAGTTGGAAATAAATTTAAATAAATTGTTTTCTGTGTTTATGCATTTAATTTCAAATGTATTTATATTCAACTCAAAAGAAATGCCGTGCTCATTTAAAATAGAAAGTGTCGTGTTGTTTTTAAATTCTATAGTTTCAATAAGTACCCACTGCACATCCCCTTCGAGAGCCTGGTCAAGTTTTATAGCATAAATCGGAACCTTATAAGAATACTTAGGCTCTTTAATTGATTCAACTTTAATTATTCCGAAAAAATAATTATAATCATCAGAAACCTGCATGGTCGCTTTATAAGTGAAATTGTCTTTTGTAAGGGTTTTGTAACCTTCTCCACCGGATACTGCAATATCAGCAAACAACCCTGTGGCAGCAATAAATAACAAAAATAAAATTGCCGAAACTTTTTTCATATAGCACTCCTTTTATATTGAAGAAATTATATCATAAAAAGTTTCAAAAGAGGAAAATTATTTTTAAAGGTTTAAAAGGTTATTTATAAATTAAACGATTACGCCTTTTGTACTTGGAACAGCCCCGTTCCTGCGTGCGTCAATTTCTGTTGCGGCGCGGATTGCACGTGCTGCAGCTTTAAAGAGACCTTCCATTTTGTGGTGATCGCTTCTTCCGCGAAGAACGTCGAGGTGTAAATTGCATTTTGCATTTGCGACAAAGCCCTGCCAGAAATCTTCAAAGCAGTCTGTCTGAAAGTTGTATTCTTTTCCGTCATCACCGAGTGACACAAGCGGAATTCCTGTAAGCTGCGCCTCGCATACTAAAAAAGGACGTCCGCCAAAATCTACGGCTGCGCGGCAGAGAGTTTCATCCATCGGATATAAAAAACATCCGCTTCTAAAAATTCCTGCACAGTTTCCCAAAGCTTTTTCAAAACACTGTCCCAGAACAATTCCTGTATCTTCGATTAAGTGGTGCTGGTCAACTTCTAAGTCTCCCGAAATTGAACCGGACAAATCAAACATTCCGTGTTTGCAGAATGCTTCGAGCATGTGCTCAAAAAAACCGATTGGATTTTTTACGTCACATTTTCCGCTTCCATCAAGATTTAAAGTAAGTTTAATCTGTGTTTCTTTTGTGTTTCGTTCAACTGTAGCTTCGCGCATTTTCTTCTCCTGCCTAGCACATTACTTTTCTTAATTCGTATTCAAGAATGTCTGTTGCCCCCAGGCTCTTAAGCTGCGGCAAAAGGGTCGGAACTTCGCTCTTTTTAACTGCAATTTTTACAGCATAGCCGGAATCTCCGAAAAGAGGACTTACAGTCGGACTTTTCATAGAAGGAATTCCTTTTATAAGGGCATCAAAGTTGTCCTTTGAAACATTCATCTCAAGCATGACGCGTGAGCGTGCGCTTAAAACTGCTTCGAAAAGCATTTTAAGCTCCATGATTTTCTGTTTCTTTTCTGGATCTTTAAGGGCTTCTTTTGACGCATACATTCTTGTAGAAGATTCCATAAGATTATCGACAATCTTTAAGCGGTTTGCCTTTAATGACGAACCTGTCGAAGTATTGTCGATGAGAATCTGTGCAAGTGCGTCTTCGTTATCCTGAACAAAGCCTTCACTTGTTCCCCAGGTTCTGAAAATCGTACCGTCGATTTTTTTGTCTTCTACCCATTTTTTGCTGAGCGACTGATATTCTGTCGCAATAGTAACAGGCGATTTTAAAAGCCTGTCAAAATCTTTTGTTTCCGGAATTGCAGCAACAATTCTAACCGGATCAAAACCAAGGTCCATGATTTCTTCAACTTTATCCTGAACACCGTTTTCAAAAACCCAGTCTTTGCCCGAAAATCCAACGTCTGCTTTATTCTGAGCAAGCAGAAGGCTTGTAATCTGCGGTTTTACTACCTGAAAAGCCAGGTCTTTCTGGTTTGTAGTCGGAAAATAAGTTCTGTCCGGAAGATAAATTGAAATTCCTACATCGTTCAGCAGAGCATAAACTGATTCGTAAATTCTTCCTTTTGCCAGAAGTACTTTTAATTTGTCCATTTTTTTGTTCCTGTAAATAAAAATCTGATTAAATTACCGGCAAAAATACCGTTTCTTTATTGTTTTAATTTTATAGCAGAATAGATTGAATTTCAATGTTTTCTACTATAAAATATTTTAAAGTCTTAGTTTATGAAAAAGAAAGCAACTTCTCCGTTGGGAGTGTTTTTAATTTTGATATCTGCAGCACTTACAAGTGTTGCCCAGTTCACCTGGAAATTGGCTGCAAGCTATGACGGACCAAAAAAATATATCGTCATGCTCATAGGCTTTGCTCTCTTTATAGGCGACGGTTTTTTTATGGTCATAGCCTACAGGTTCGGCGAGCTTTCTGTTTTGCAGCCCATTCTTAGTCTCGGGTTTGTCTTTTCGCTCATTCTCGGTAAGCTCTTTTTAAACGAAGTTCACTCGGTAACAAAATATGTCGGTATATTCCTGATTCTTGCAGGTGTGTTTTTTATTTCTCAATCTAAAACTGAACAGACTCAAATGCCTGTTTAGAAATGGAGAAAACGTGAAGTACTTTGTATTAATTCCGTGTGTAATGGTAATGACGGCATGCAATTCTTTAGGTTCTCTCCTGTTTAAAAAAACGATGATAAGGGTAAAAGTTTTTAGCATGAAAGAAACTTTTACGACAAGCCTTTTGTATATCGGAATTTTTTTATATGCAGCAGGTTCTGTTGCAAATATAATCCTTATGCATTTTTTTGATTATTCAACTGTGTATCCGCTTACATCGCTTACATGCGTTTGGACACTTTTCTTTTCGTACTGGCTTTTAAAAGAAAAACCAACCGTACATAAATTTCTTGGAATTGGATTAATAATTGCAGGAGCATTTTTAATCTGCATTTAAAAATAAATTAATTTATATTTTGGAGAGTACTGTGAAAAAATTTTTATTTACTGTCTGGATTGTATTTTGTTCAATCTGTTCTGCACAGATAAAGCAGACTGACCCGTTTTTTACAGATTATGTGTGGCGTTCATGGAGTTCTGACGACGGACTTCCAGGCAATGCAATAACAGACATCATTCAGAATGACGACGGATATATTTTTATCGGAACTTACGGCGGCCTTGTAAGGTTTGACGGCGTTGAGTTTATTACTTTCAATAAATTTACAGATGAAAAATATAATTTTCTTTCTGCAAGAGCCGTTGTAGAAGATTCGCGCGGAAACTTATGGATAGGTTCAAACGATGAAGGAATTGTCTGTGTTTTAAGAGACGGAAGCATAAAAAATTTTTCTGTAGATAACGGACTTCCAAATAATTCAATCCGTGATATGTGCGAAGATCGTGACGGCAATATGTGGATTGGAACTGCATCTGGAATCGCATGTATTTCAAAAGAGTTTAATGTTTTTAAGCCAGAAGGCTTTGATACGATTCCGAATGAAAACAGGTTTATCGTAAATCAGTTATATTGTGACACGGCAGGAAGAATCTGGATTGTAACAAGAAGTGAAAAAGGTCTTTATGTTTATTCAGACCAGAGCTTTTCTGTATACGACGGAATCCACAGCATAAAAAATCCTGTCGTAACGACAATAAGTCAGGAAGCAGGCGGCACATTCTGGTTTGGTGTTGCGCCATATTATGCCGTAAAAATTACACCGACAGAAGAAATCGTTCTTGATGTCGGACACGGTCAGCAGAAAGGGACACTTGTATCATGCATCTTTCAGGACTCTGCAAAAAATCTCTGGTTTGCACTCGACAATGGTGTTACGATTTTGCACGATGGAATTTTTTCTTATCTTGATAGAACAAACGGACTTGTTGATCAGAATATAATTTCGATAATCGAAGACAAAGAAAAAAATATCTGGCTTGCAACAGATTGCGGCGGCGTAGAAAAATTAAGCTACAGTAAATTTCAGACGACAGCAATGCCTACAACAATCAACGCGATTGCTCAGGATAAATTTAGAAAGGTTGTCTGGCTTGCAGGCGATGACGGTTTATACTGTCAGGCAAACGGAAGGCTTGTAGAAAATTCAATTACAAAAATGTGCAGGAACATGAGGGTACGACACGTTTCTCTTACAAAAGACGGCGCACTTCTTATAAGCACTTATTCAAAATATGGTCAGATAAAAATTGATCTTGATGGAACGGTTAAGTTCTGGACAAAAAGAAAAGGGCTTGCAGGGGACCGCGTTCGAGTATGTGAGCAGGTTTCTAACGGAGATCTTTACGTCGGAACAACAGAAGGTCTTTCTATAATTCATGCAAAAGACGGCTCGATTACAAACATCAACAAGAGCGAAAAAGTAACGAACGATTACATCATGTGCATTTACGAAGAAGATGACGGCAAAGTCTGGATTGGAACAGACGGTGGCGGAGTCTTTGTGTTAAAAGATGAAAAAATAATTCTTACGCTTACAAAAGAAAAGGGACTTGCAGGAAACGTAATTTTTAAAATTGCACCGCTTCGTAAAAACGAAATATGGATTTGTACCGGTTCCGGCGCAAGCTGTATAAAAAACGGACAGATTTATTCGTTTGATTCATCAAAAGGATTTGGAACTGATGGCGTTTTCCAGCTGATGCTTGACTATACTCAGAAAGTATGGGGAACATCAAACAGCGGTCTTTTTAATATTACGCTTGATGATATCGATGAAATCATAGAAGGAAAGAAAACAAAAATCAACGCAAAGTTTTATAATAAGCTCGATGGAATTACATCAGGTGGTGTAACATCAACTTCTCTTTCGATGCGTGATGATTTAGGAAGAATGTGGTTTACACTCGTTGATGGATTTACGATTTATGATCCTGTAAGAAATGCTTCAAAAACTTCTGCACCAGAAATAAAAATTCAGGAAGTGTATGCAGACAGCAATATTGTAGAAATGAAAGGCGATAAGATAATTCTTGAACCTGGAGTAAAACGACTTTTAATTAAATACACTGGAATAAGTTTTATTTCTTCTGAACAGGTAAGATTTAAAACAAAGCTTGACGGCTTTGAAGACGACTACACAGACTGGACAAGCACACGTTTTGTTTCTTACACAAACTTAAAGCCTGGTACTTATAAATTTTCTTTAATAGCAAAAAACGGCGATGAAGTTGTTACAGAAACACCTGCAGAAATTACGATTGTCTTAAAGCCTTTCTTCTGGCAGCAGTGGTGGTTCCCGGTAATCTGCATTCTTGTTGTTGCGTCAATCTTGGCATTTGTGACACTTCACAGAATTAACCGTTATAAGCGTGAACAGGAAAAAGCAGAAAAACTTTTGATAGAAGTAACACAGGCACTTGCCGGAACAATCGACGCAAAAGATGAATATACAAACGGACACTCTACTCGAGTTGCAATTTACGCGCGAATGCTTTCTGCGACTTTGGGTGATTCCGAAGAAGAACAGAAAAAGATTTTCTATGCCGCAATGCTTCATGATATAGGAAAAATCGGTGTTCCAGACGGAATAATAAATAAGCCCGGCAGGCTTACAGAAAAAGAATACGAAGTTGTAAAACAGCATCCTGTTACAGGAAGCCAGATTCTTTCATCGATTTCAAGTATGGAAGAAATTACAGTTGGTGCGCGAAGCCATCATGAATGGTACAACGGCAAAGGCTATCCGGATAAACTCAAGGGTGAAAAAATTCCTCGCATTGCAAGAATCATCGGAGTAGCAGACGCATACGATGCAATGACATCAAATAGAAGCTACAGACATTACATGCAGCAGGCAGAAGTACGCGAAGAGTTTGTTAAAAACCGCGGAACACAGTTTGATCCTGAAGTTGCCGACTGCATGATTTCGATTATCGATAAAGATACGACGTATTCATTGCATGAATAGATTTTATACTCCGTTGTAAAAGGTAGCTGTTTTAACTTTTCCATCGGAGTATAATTCATATTCGCAGTAAACTTCAGATTCTATTTCTTTATTTCTAACTGCCTTGTAATAACGAAGATTTCCTTTTAAATCGTATTCATAAAAATTTTCACTGGTGTCACTAAATTTCTCGTATATGACGTTTCCTTTTTTATCATATTCAAACCAGGCTTCGAGACCTTTAGAAGATTTTCGATATATCTGGTTTCCATTTTCATCATATTCGTAAAAAAATTCTGTTCCGTCTTCCAGCTTTTCATAAATCTTGTTATTATTTGTGTCATACTTGTATGAAGATTCATAACCAAGACTGTCGCGCGTACTGGTTAAATTTCCTTTTTCATCATAGTAAAACCATTTTTCGTTATACTGAGGTTTTTTAGATTTTGAAAAACGTTTTAAACGTTTGTTATAAACTTTTTGCCCGTCAGAATTAAACTCTGTCCAGTGTTCATCGAGTGGACTTTTATAATGCAGAATGCTTCCATTTGAGTTGTATTTTCTCTGGATTGTAACACCCAGCGTATCTTTAAAAGAAATCATTCTGCCTTTTAAATCATATTTGTGCCATGATTCATATCCATTGCTTTTCTTAAGATAAATTTCATTTCCGTTTTTATCGTATTTCATCCAGAATTCCATAGGTACTCTAAAATCTTTAACGTGAATTCTGTTTCCGTTTTCATCATATTCAGTTATGCTGTTTAATTTTACTTTAACGATTACAGTTCTTCCGTTTATCAGAAAAGTTTTGTTAAATTCCTTGCTGCCATCCTGAGGATAACAGAGAGCCATTGCCGCTAAAAACGATGCAGCCAGCAGATTTTTTTTCATATGTGCAAATCCTTTTTTTGTATACTGAATTTAACAAGATTCGTTTTATTATTCAACATATTGCCAGAAGTACCCGCCTGCATTTGGACGTATACCTTTGCAGACCGAAGTTACATTTGCTGATGATTTCATATTTAGCTCTTTGCATGCTTCGGTAATTGAATTATAAATTTTTATGGTTTCTCCTGTCTTTAAAGATATACAGGCAACTTTCTTTATGTTAGATTTTCTTGTTCTTTCTCTTGCGCACTTTGGACATCCGGTTCCGTCACATCTATGTCCTACACTTGCTTCATAAACATTTCCGCATTTAGAGCATGTCCACCAGACTTTCATACTTGTTCCATGAGAAACCATTTCGGGTTTTAAATTTCCATTTTTTTTATAATTCCATTCTTTTGCAATTTGTGGGAATTTAGCTACAATAGAATCTTTTAGTTTTATCTGGTAATTTTCTAAAATTAAAAATCGATCTTTTTCAACATTTATATTAAATGTAATTTTAAAAAATCCTCCACAAAGATCCATTAGTAAATTATAAATTGTTTGATTTAATTTTTTATAGGTCCACATATCGGCAGTGTGCATCGATCTATCGCATGTCCCAAATTCAAATTCTTTTTTTGCTTCCTGTAATCGATATAATTTTATATTTTCTTTCCTGCATGCTTCATATTTTCTTTTTTCTCTATCTACTGTATTTGCATTATGCCAGGCCATACCATCATATTCGATTCCCCATCGTATAGATGGAATATATATATCTAGTTCCATTTTTCCTAAAAACGGAGCTTTATATCTGTTTACTGCGTCAGGAAATATTTTTTTTATATAGAAATAAATAGCCTGTTCAGCAAATGAGGTTTGTCTTCCAGAAGAACATATCGGGCATCCGGTTCCATATCCACCATTTCTTTGCAGAATTGTTGCCTGATATTCGTGTCCCATAGGACAAATCCACCATACTTTTTTTCCACATCCTCGGGTAACCTTTTGTGGTGTTAAAACTCCATTTTTTGTAGGATGCCATTCCTTAGAAAGTTGAGGATCCGTTGTAGCTAAGTCATTTCTTCCTGGAATTACAACTTTGTTAAGACAAGCCGGACATTTATTTCTTCGTGATTTATTTAGTATTGTTGATTTCCATTGATATCCACATTTATGACATTTCCAATGGACCAATGAACCAGATCTTCGTGTATAATCAGAAGGTGTTTTAGGATAGTTTGCTTCATAATCCCAGTCAATCAGCAGATCTTTATCATCATTTAAAGAACCGGCCTTTAATAAAGTTTCCATTCTGGTTTTAACTCTTTTTTTTGCACTACATTCGGAACAACCGGCTCCGTTTCTTGTTCTTTCAAGAATACTTTTATAAAAAGATTTTCCGCAATCAGAACAAATCCACCAGACTTTCTTTCTTGTTCCTGGAATAATTTCCTTAGGTGTTAAATCCTTATTTTTTTCAAAATCCCATTCTTTGGAGATTTGGGGAAAAAGAGTTTCCAAATCATTAAAACCTGGCATAACAAGTTTATTTGAACAATAAGGGCATCCCTGACCATTTATACGTTTATCTACAGAAGATTCGTATTCATGTCCTTTTGGACAAATCCACCAGATTTCCTTACTGTTATGTGCTGTTATTGTTGAAGGCGTAATGTTTTCATTTTTTGAAGGATGAAATTCTTTAGCAAGAATTGGATTTACAGAAAGCAAATCATTTTTGCCTATAACAAGTCTATTTTTAGAACAATAAGGACATCCTGTTTTATCATGACATACTCGCTCGTAAACAGAAGCATACCAACTATGATTTTTTTTACATTTCCACCACACTTTCTTAGTTGTCTTTGAACTTAAAGTTTCTGGATTTAAATTTTTATTTTTTTCGTAATCCCATTCTTTTAGAATTTCTGGGAATACAGTGGATAAATCATTAATTCCTTTTACAATTTTTCTATTTACACAAATAGGACATTTAAAATTCCGGTTTACTTTGTCACCAATTTTTTGTTGATAACTGTGATTCTTAGAACATTTCCACCATACTCTTTTTTGAGAAACACTAGTAACCATAGTTGGTAATAATGCTGCATTTTTTTCATAATCCCATTCATCCAAGAATTCAGGATGAACTGTTTTTAAATCGTTAAATCCGGTTTTTAAGAATTTACCAGAGCATATTGGGCATTTAGGTTTGTATTTAAGAGGATTTTTAGTTCTCGATTCCCATTCATGCCCACAAATACTACAAATTTCTTTCATCATTCAAATAAACTTGGGATATCATTTGGAACTTCTGTATTAACAATTATGACATCGTTATGTTCTAAGAAAACTTTGCATTTTTCCTGAGAAATTTCTTTACTTATAAATTGGATATCGACTGCAATTTCTTTGCCTGTATCAAGATTGTTTTCTTTGCATATAGATTCAATAATATCCTGAATATCTTTTTGATATGAATTTCTTAAAGTATCATTCCCATAATATACAAAGATTTCTGATTCATATTTTTTCCCTTCAGACTCAAGCGTAATTTTCATATAAATATGAACGGGAGATTCAAAATTTCTGATTTTAATGACATCTTTTGGCAGTTCTTTACTATTGAATCTGACTTTCTTATTATCTGACGACAAAATATAAATTTTATCTGCATGAATTTTATACTTAAATGGACTTGAAAAAGCACCTTTTAAAAAAACAAGAAATAAAACTGACAATATAAAAATTTTCTTCATAACTTCCTCCAGGGTTTTATTTTAACTGACTAAAAAGGAATTCGCAAATAGAAATAGATATGCAAGTTGACAAATCCATTTCACCGGTTTATATTAAAAGAAACGGGGACGCTTGCAAACGAGCGACTTGCCTCCGTAAAACTTATTTAAAAGCCCGTCAGGAGTTGGTCACTGCATGGCGGGCTTATTTATGCTCTCTGTCCTTTTTTATTTCAGGAAGGTGCACAGGTCTATAACAAGAGTGATAATTGCAATGACAAGCATTGCTGTTTCATATTCTGTCACAGACGGCCTCCTTCATTCGTGAGAAATCGGAGGCAAGCCGCCGCAATTTGCACAGCGTCCCCAGTAATTAGTATACTATACAAAAACTATGGAAAAATCAATACAAAAAAGGCCTTTGAAAGAGCCCAGGTGATCTACGGCACATCCGTCATCCGCATACCGTTGCTTCGTTCCCGATCTGGCGGGGTTTTGCGGCGACAAATTGCATAGGACCTGGACTCATCCAAAGACCCTTAACGTGCTAAAATACTAGCAAAAAAAGATTAAAATGTCTATTCAATTATTTTTGCTTTTTTAAGGTGAACAAAAACCGAGTCATCGCCTAAAAAGTGAGCAGCCCCCGCAAAAATAAAAGTTGTTCCGCCCTGGTCAAGGTAGTTTTTAATGAGTTTAACCCACGCTTTATTGCGGTCGGTAATCAGAACTTTATTATATTTTTTATACAGCTTCTTATTTTTCGAAGACTTTTCTTTGTCATCTTCCAGCAGACATTCTGCAAGTCCGTCTAAATCATCGCTGGAATAAGCTGTCATCATTCTATTTAATTCTTCTTTCGTTTTTTCAAGGTCCATTGCCTCATGAAGTGAATCCTTAAATAAAACGAGCTGTTCGTCATATGTTCCATACAAGAGGACGTTAACCTGAGTTTCAAGAGAATCAAGTCCGTCCCATTCTTTACCGGCATTTTCAAGACGTGTATAAAACTGGAGTTCAATTCCGTTTTCGCGATTTAAATCAAGCTTAGAAAGTAAATATGCGTTTATAATCTGAACAGAAACCCATGGCTCACAACGGTTTAAAAGCAAAAATGCCACGTCTCTTGCAGTTTTGTCATCAGGTACTTCTTCTTTTAAAACTTCATCAGCGAGAGTTTTATAAAATTCCTGCTCTTCGGGAGTAAGACGAAGTGATAAAAAGTTTAAGCCGGTTTTTTTAGCTGATTCAAGAGTCTTCTGTTGAATCACTTCCTGTATCTGATGATAATCAGAAGATGACATTTCACTTACATGACGGTCAGCCTCATCAAAAATTTTAAGAACGTTGTCAGAAAGAGGACACGTATTAGTTGTTGCAACGTGAACAGTTCCCTGAATATAAACTTTAGATTCGTTTCCATTTTTATCTGTTCCGGTAATTACCCAGAGAAAACGCTCATCTGTTTTTTTAAGATTTGCTTTTGGAGAAGCAAAAATCATGACAGCATAGAAAGCCATCATAAAAGATAAAAATACTTTTTTAGTTTTCATAATAACTCCATTATATTTCGCGACCAGCGACAAAAAGTTTTTTAACTTTTCCGGTTAAAGTTTTTCCTTCGAAAGGACTTGCTTTGCCTTTGCTTGCAAAATTCTTTGCATTGACAATCCAGTTTTCATCAGGATCTACAAGAACAAAGTCTGCATCATATTCAGGTTGTAAAAGACCTTTTTTTAAACCAAGAATTTCTGCTGCGTTGGCAGACATGAGTTCCGAAAGACGATTTAAAGAAAAGTCTTCCTGTTTTACAAGAACAGTGTTGCAGACAGCAAATGCAGTTTCACTTCCCGTAAAGCCCGGAGCTCCTGCTGCCTTGTCGTCTGCAGTGTGCGGTGCGTGGTCGGTAGAAATCGTGTCGATTGTTGCGTCACGAAGAGCTGCGATTACTGCGTCGTGGTCGCTTTGAGTTCTCAATGGCGGATTTACGAGCGCAAGGATTTCTGGAATTTTTTCTCCTGTGAGTGCAATGTGATGCGGTGTAACTTCGCACGTGCACTTCCATCCTTTTTGTTTTGCATGCTGAACTGACTCAATCGCACCTTTCGTACTTACATGACAGATATGGATTCTGCAATCTGCATCGTGTGCAAGCTTAATATTTCTTTCTGTAAAAGTGTCTTCCGCTTTTTCTAAAAGTTCATTTGCTTTAGAAAGATTTTCTGTAATTTCATCTAAAATATTTTGAGGAACTTTTATGTCAGACGGAATTACGCCCCATGCAGGAATTTTATATTCTTTCATCAGAGCAAGTGCTTTCTGTCTATACCCGCGCGCGCAAACTGCGAGGTCAGGGTCCTCGCAGTGACAGCTTACGATTATATTTTTCGAAGCGGCCTTTTTCATTCCATCGAGCATGATGTCTGCACTTAAAACATCGTGGCCGTCTTCTGTTATTACCGGTATTTCTTTTGGATTAAGATTAAGAATGTGCGAAGTATCGCGGCCTTCGAAATTCTTTGTAATCGAAGCTGTCTGAAAAATGTTTGACATTTTTCTTGCGCGCGCCTGATTGATTACGGACATTGCATCTTCGTAAGAAGAAATGACCGGGTTTGTGTTAGGCATTAAAACGAGTGTTCCAAAGCCGCCGTTTTTTGCTGCGGCAAGGCCGGAGTCGAGGTCTTCTTTCTGCGGCTGGCCGGGATAACGAAAGTGTGCGTGCATGTCGATAAAGGCCGGCATTAAAGTTAAGCCGTGTGCGTCATAGTATGTGATGTCGTCTTTGGTCGCCGCGTTGTCGGTTTTAAGTTCAGCTGCATCAGGTTTTTCTCCATCGTTTTTAT
>CAJORB010000061.1:0-25422 GCA_905236565.1 uncultured Treponema sp.
GGTAAAGAAGTTTCTTTCCCTACTGTAAAGAGTGCAATCGATCATGGTGTTGCATATGTAACAGAGGACCGCAAAGGAAACGGACTTATCCTTACAGAAAGCATTGCAAAAAATACAACTTCTGCAAAACTTTCAAGAGTTTCAAGACATGGTATTCTTGATTTTGGTCTTGAAAACAAATATGCACAGGAAATGCGCGAAGAAATGCATACAAAGTGTGCAAGCATTTTCGAAAATGTAGGAAACCTTTCTGGTGGAAACCAGCAGAAAGTTCTTGTAGGAAAATGGCTTTTTGCAGAGCCGGATATTCTTATCCTTGATGAACCGACACGTGGTATCGACGTAGGTGCTAAGTATGAAATTTACTGTATCATCAACGACATGATTGCGCATGGTAAATCGGTTATCTTTATTTCTTCAGAAATGCCAGAAATTCTTGGTATGTGTGATCGTATTTACATCATGAACGAAGGAAAGATGGTTGGAGAAATGATGGGTAGTGAAGCTACCCAGGAAAAGATTATGGCTGCAATCTTAAAAACAGATAAATAGGAAATAGGAGAATAATATGGCTGACGTAATTGCAGAAAAGAAATCGCCAAAAGCTATGATTTTTGGTTTCTTAAAACAAAATACAATGCTTATTGCACTTGTTGCTGTAATGGTTTTGTTTGAAATTTTAATGGCAAGAACTACCGGAGAATTTAATATTTTCGGAATGTCTTTGTTTAGCCCGAGTAATATTACTAACATCATTAACCAGAACGGTTATGTAGTAATTCTTGCTACCGGTATGCTTATGTGTATCTTAACAGGTGGTAACATCGACTTAAGTATCGGTTCTATCGTATGTCTTGTTGGTGCAGTGTGCGGAACGATGATCGTAAACCACGGTGCAAATATTTATCTTACAATTGTTGTATGTCTTTGTGTCGGAACATTTATCGGTGCATGGCATGCATTCTGGATTGCTTATGTTCATATTCCGCCATTCATCTGTACTTTGTCTGGTATGCTTTTGTGGCGCGGTGTTTCACTTATCATTCTTGATGGTCTTACAATTTCTCCGTTCCCTGATAACTACCTCAACCTTTTCTCAAGCTACATTGGACAGGCAGAAAAAACAAAAGACATCATCGGCACATTGTATGATTTTGCTGGTGAACCATACCAGGATATTATCTGGCAGTATTCACCAAAGACACTTGCATTTACGGTAATTGTAGGTGCTATCTGCTGCGGAATCATGATTTTTGCACAGCTCGCTTCAAGACTTAATAAACAGCGCAAGGGATATTCGGTACAGCCGTTTACTCCATTTATCATCAAGCAGATTGTTATTTCTATCGTAGTAATGGCAGTAACTGCTTTACTTGGACTTCATAACGGTATTCCTGTAATTCTTATTCTTCTTGCTGTTGTAATCGCTGCTTATTCATACTACACACAGAATACAGTTCCGGGACGTTATTTATATGCAATAGGTGGAAACGCAAAGGCAGCAAAACTTTCTGGTGTTAACACAGACAAGGTTATGTTCTTTGCTTACACAAATATGGGATTCCTTTCTGCTGTTGCAGCATTGGCTTGTGTTGCACGCTTTAACTCTGCAGCACCTACAGCAGGTCAGAACTATGAAATGGATGCTATCGGTTCATGCTTTATCGGTGGTGCTTCGGCATACGGTGGAACAGGTACAGTTGGTGGTGCTGTAATTGGTGCTATCTTTATGGGTGTATTGAACAACGGTATGTCTATTCTTGGTGTTGACTCTAACTGGCAGAAAGCTGTTAAGGGTCTCGTACTTCTTCTGGCTGTAATATTTGACGTAACATCTAAGGGACAGGCAAAGACAAACCGCAAGGGTCTTTTGAAGGTTCTCTTAAAGGTACTCAGATTAGCAAAATAAAACAGAATTTTATTTTACGTTCGTCTCTTGAAATAGAGTGACAAAGCCTCCAGGCATTTAAACTAAGGTTCCATGGTCGTCGATCATGGAACCTCTTTTTTTATGGAAAGATATTTGTGTGTGTGCTATAATCTGTCTCATGAATAAAATCAGAAAAATTTTATTTAATGTTTTAATTATGATGTTTACTCTGACGTCGGCTTTTGCATTTGATTACCGTCAGTTTCTTTTTGGAAATAATTATAAAAATATCATCCAAATCGAAGATAAAGCTAAGGTTGATGCGGCTGTAAAAACTGTAATGCCTTATCTTCCACGTGAGTTTGATACTCTCGACTGGGAATATGAATCCTGGCTTTTTGAAGAAAAATATGATAACGCAACTGTATATCGTATTATTGCAATATGCAGCTTTGATAAATTTGGAAAGCGCATATCAGATTCTACTCCAAAGACGATAGCAGACTGGAAAGTTTTATTTCCCGGTGAATTAAGGCAGATTGTTTTTATAAAGACAGCAGATGCTCCTGTAATTCTTTTTGCAGACGCTATTTTTTACAGGATAATGGCGGACGGAACTGTACATAGCTCTATAGGTAATATAATACGTGGTCTTGAAGTTATAACCCGTGATAATGAAATTGTTTTATTCTGCAGCCACGCAACTGTTAATCGCATAACATATTATGTCGCAGTGGAAGAAGAGGATGATGTAAAGCCTACTGAATATGAAAGGTACAGTAAGGCGTATTTTAAAAGATATTCATCTGCGCTTTTAAACGCAAAAGGTTTTGTTGATATCGAATTGCATTATGATTTTTCTCTTTCTGCTCCTATGGCGTTAATTGATGATGAGCGTCCTTTCAGATATACAATTCAGAATATGTTTGATAATAATCCGGGAACTTGTTTTGTAGAAAAACCAGAGGACAGCGTAGAAAAAGGGTACCAGTTTATGGGTTTAAAAAATGCCGATGTAAAAAAAATAAAAATCATAAACGGTCTTTCATATGATAAAAAAACTTACTCAGAAAACAACAGAATAAAAACTATAAGTTCAAAAGAAAATACGCAGGACATAACTTTTAAAGACAATGTTACAGAAAGTCAGGTTGCGCCGTGGAATGAAATGGTTTTTTATGTAAGCAGTATTTATAAAGGTTCAAAATACGACGACACATGTATTTCAGAGCTTGATTTATTTATCGATGAAGACGGCAAGGGTAAAAAACTTTACTGGCTTTTTGAACACGGTGAATGATAAAAAAAATGACTGGATTTAAGCTTTAGGATAAATAGATTATTTAATTCCGTGTTCTTCGCGGAATTTTTCTGCGCAGTATAAAAGGCCTTCGATATAGTTATCCTGAACTAAAATCTTTACAGGATATTTCATTCCTGAATCTGCAATATAGTTTTTTACGTTTTTTAATTTTTCGGCAGGAAGATTTATTCCTGCAGCGTCAATGATTTCTTTCTGGTCTTTAGTAATTTTATCCGGGCACGGTTTGTTGCATGCATAAAGTATATTTCTTACATCACCAAACGATTTAAGTCCGTAAATAAATTCCGGGTTATCAAACGGGAGATCTTCGAAAAAGTAAATCTTGGTAAAGCCGTATTTTTTTGCAACGTCTTTTGTAAATTTTACAAGGTGGCTTGAAAAATCATTTGTACTTGGTGCAACACCGTCTGCAAAAACGAAAAGCTCTTTCATGTCACCGTAAACAGATTCTTTTTCAAATTGTTTTTCTTCGATTACCATCTGGTGTGACGCAAGGTTTTTCATTGCACGAAGGAATCTTGGCTCGGATGTTTCTGAATCAGGTACAACTGTATTTTCATTTTTAGCAGGAGCTGTTTCTTTAGATTTTGTTTTATCAGATTCATCTTCTTTTTTTGCAGACTTTCTGCGTGTTCTTTTAGCTGCAGGTTTTTCTTCTTTTTCTGTTTTTTCTTTTTTTGAAGCAGTTTTTCTTGTCCGTGTTTTTTTTGGTTTTTCTGTTTTTTCTTCTGCAGGTTTTTCTGCTGGATTATTTCCTCCAAAAAGATATTCAAGTTCTTCCGGTGTTACAGGCCTGTATCCTTCATCGAGTGAATCATTTCTTATACACTGGCTGTTGAGGATTTCGTTTATATCGACCATGTAGTCCGGTTCAGGCTTTCTGTCTTTAGAAGAAGATTCATCTTTTGCAGCCGGCTCAGATTCTGCAGATAGCTCTTTGTCTTCTTTTGTTTCTGATTTTGTATTGCTAAATTCATCGAGTTCTGTAAATTCATCTTCGTCAACTTTTACTTTATCAAGATCTTCGTCTAAGTGTTCAATCTTTGAAGCAAATTCTTCTTCCTCAGAAATTTCATCTCCGTAAGAGTTTATGTCGATTCCCGGAACAAGTTCTACGATTTTATTAAAGAGCTCTTCGTTTGAGTCTTCACTTATAAATATTTCAGAAAGAGAAGAGCAGCCTTCGAAAGAATCGATATGAACATCAACTGTGTTTTCTACAAGATAAATCTTTTCCTGGTTTACCGGACATTTTATTAAAACTGCGCCATCTTCTGTAAGCTGGTAAAGACATCCGTAATCTTCGTCAACAAAAAAATTGTCGCACGGATTTGAAAATCTCATGAACTTAAGTGATTTAAGACCTGCAAGACTTCTGTCTTCGATTTTTTCGAGATTAGACGGAAAAACAATTGTCGAAAGATTTGTACAGCCTGCAAGTGCGCCGCGTTTGATTATTTTTACTGTATCCGGAATCTGTACCGAAGAAAGACTTTCGCAGTCTCTGAACACATCGTTTTCGAGAGATTCCATTCCGTTTCTAAAAGGAATCTCTTTGAGCGAAGAGCATCCGAAAAAAAGCCCTTCAGGAAAAGAAGTGATTTTATTGCTGAACGAAACTTTCTTTAATGCCGAACAGCCTGCAAACGTAAACGGCTTTAACTGCGTAACGTTTTCTGAGAGCTTTACTTCCTGGATTGTTTCGCTGGCAGAAAAAAGATTTTCACCAATTTCTGTAACAGAATCCGGAATCGTAACAGAAACAACCAGCGCTTCTGCAAAAACACCGTTTGCGGTTTTTGTACACCCTGATGGAACAACTACATTTGCTCCAAGCTGTGTAAATTTACACCCTAAAAGAGTTTTACCGTCTGTTGAAAATTCAAAGCCCTCTGTCGACATGCTATCTATTATAAATGAATTCCGGCGAATTTACAATAATTGTTTTTCAGGCCTGGTGGTTTTGGCGTTTATTCCATACGAAATTTAAGACTGCCATCAAAACAATGATGACGTATCCTGCAAAACTCCACGCATCCGGCAGCTGACCGAACATAAAGAATCCGAGCAGCGTAGAAAAGATAATCTGAGAATAATCATAAATCGAAATATCACGTGCAGGAGCATGGTAATAGGCTGCAGTAATCGAAAACTGCCCGCCTGCTGCACATACACCGCCCAGTGACAGAAGTATAAACTGCCTTAAAGTTAAGGGGTCAAAATCTGCTATCATAAACGGTGCGCAAAGAATCATCGAAACTGTCGAAAAAAACAGGACGATGATTTTTCCGTTGCATTTTAAGTAGCCCAGTTTTCTTACGCAGGCGTATGCAAGCCCGGCACCTGCGCCGCCTATAAAGCCTGCAGCCGTCGGAAGCGTCTTTGAAAAATCAAAGCTCGGCTTTACCACCAGCATTGCTCCAAGAAAGGCTGTTATTATTGCGATAAGCGGAACTGTTTTAATTCGTTCACGCATAAGTATAAAACTAAAAAGGATTGCAAAAAAAGGAGACATTTTATTTAAAATCGAGGCATCAGAAAGGACGATTCTGTCGATTGCATAAAAGTTTCCGAAAATTCCGACAGAGCCGGCCAGTGATCTTATAAAAAGAAAAACAAGAGCGCCCTTCGGAATCGTCAGCGCAGCCTTTCCGTCTTTTTTGTAATCCAGTGCAAGAAAAATGATTGCGATGACAAAGGCTATCGCGTTACGAAAAAAAGCCTTCTCTACAAAATTGATGTCACCTGCCATATGCACAAGAGCGGCCATGAGCGCAAAAAAGAACGCCGATAAGATGAGATAAAAAATTCCCTTTGTCGTTTCCGAAATCTGCATCATGGTTAGGGATTATACTGAATTTACTCAAAAAAGTGCAGTTTGTTTTAGTAAATTCAACTTTAACTTTAAAAGCTATATGCTTGAATATAATTTAAAAATGCTTTATATTTTTAGTAAAATTAAATATCGGCATAGAGGTGAAATATGAATAAAACTATCGCTTTGATTCCGGGTGATGGAATCGGACCAGATGTTATTGCAGAAGCAGTAAACGTTCTTAATGCTGTTGGTAAAAAATTTGGACACAGCTTTGAATACAAAAATGTAATTGCAGGTGGATGCGCCATTGATAAATTTGGTGAACCGCTTCCTAAAGATCAGCTTGATATCGCTCTTAATGCAGATTCTGCATTGCTTGGGGCTGTAGGCGGACCAAAATGGGATGATGTTGCTCCAGAAATCAGACCGGAAAAAGCTCTCTTAGGTCTTCGCGGCGGAATGAAAGTTTATGCAAACCTTCGCCCGGCTTTGATGTTCAAGCAGTTAAAGGCTGCCTGCCCTCTTAAAGATGAAGTTGTAGGTGACGGTCTTGATATTCTTATCGTTCGCGAGCTTACAGGCGGTATTTATTTTGGAGAACGCGGAACTTCTGAAGACGGAAAAACTGCATGGGATACAGAAAAATATACATGGGCAGAAATTGAACGCATTGTTCGCCTTGGATTTGAATCTGCAAAAAACCGCAGAAAGATTCTTACAGTTGTAGATAAGGCAAACATCTTAAACTCAAGCCGACTCTGGAGAAAGGTTGCAGAAACAGTTCACGCTGAATATCCGGAAGTTACTCTTAACTTCCTTTATGTAGACAATGCAGCTATGCAGCTTGTAAGAAATCCTAAACAGTTTGACGTAATTGCAACTTCAAATATGTTTGGCGACATTCTTTCTGACGAAGCAAGCCAGATTACAGGCTCAATCGGAATGCTCGCATCGGCTTCTCTCGGAGACGGAACAGGTCCGGGCCTTTACGAACCAATCCACGGTTCTGCTCCTGACATTGCAGGAAAAGATCTTGCTAACCCTCTTGCAACAATTCTTTCTGCTGCAATGCTTTTGCGTTATGACTTTAAGCTCGAAGAAGAAGCAAAGGCAATTGAAACTGCTGTAGAAAAAGTTCTTGATGACGGCTGGAGAACAGGCGACATCGCAGGTGATGTCGAAGCAGTTAAAGCTGCAGGCAAACTTGTCGGAACTAAAAAGATGGGCGAACTTGTAGTTGAATATTTGAATAAGTAAATTGAATCTGGCGCACGGGGGATTTAAAGGGTTCGCTTAAGATGACAGTTTTGCTGCTGCCATCCGGTTTTGCGTTGAATGCGCAAAGGTCGGGTGGTTTTTTTTGTTTAAAAACCTAAAAAATATGCTATAATATATTAATTATGGCTTCTAAATCAAAAAATAACTGTGCGCGCCTTACGGGGGTTGCAGTTCCGCTTGGCGCTTTATATACAATGGGCTCGCCTGTAATCGGCGAATATACATCTCTTAAACCCTTTGCAGATTTCTGTAAGGCTGCAGGGCTTGGCGTTATTCAGCTTTTACCGGTAAACGATACTGGAACTCAAAGTTCGCCTTACTCAGGCCTTTCGGCATTTGCCCTTCATCCGATTTATGCAGACATTTCAAATATTGCAGGGTTTAAAAAGACTTACGATGAAAACAAAGATTTTAAAAAATCCTATGAAGCTTTTATAAAAAACTTTCCATATAAATCAAGATTTTCATATCAGGAAATTTTAAATGCAAAGACAGAACTTTTAAAACAGATTTATGAGACGACTGCCATTGCAAAAAAAAGTGAACCTGATAAAAAGCTTGCTGAATGGATAGAAAAAAATCCATGGGTTGTAGAATATTCAGTTTATAAAAATTTAAAATGGAATTATATGCAGGCTTCATGGAAGTCGTGGAAAAAATCGGATCAGCTTTTATCGCAAAAAGAAATTTTAAAACGCTGGGATGATGAAAAATTAAAAAAGGAACATCTTTTTTATGCGTGGATGCAGTTTAATTTGAGTGAACAGTTTTTGTCTGCGTCAGAATATGTAAAGGAACTTGGAATTATTTTAAAAGGTGACATGCCTATTATGATGAACGAAGATTCATGTGATGCGTGGGCTCACCCGGAATTTTTTAATCATAATCTTCGTGCAGGAAGCCCTTCTGACGGAGAAAATCCATGTGGACAGAACTGGGGCTTCCCTACTTACAACTGGAAAAATTTAAAGAAAGAAAAATATTCGTGGTGGAAAAACCGTCTTTTATCTGCTTCAAAATATTACGGTGCATACAGACTCGATCATATTCTGGGTTTTTTTAGAATATGGGCAATTCCCGAGCGGGACTCGACTGCGCTTTTAGGTCACGCTGAACCTTATGAAAGTTTTACACGCGAAGAATTGAATGAACTTGGATTTGATGATTCGAGAATAAGATGGTTAAGTCAGCCACATGTAAAGACAGATGATATTGATTATTTTACATGGAATAAAGAAAAGTCGCATGAAATTCTTTCTTTAATCTGCAACCAGCTCGGAGATGAAGAACTCTGGCTTTTTAAAAATGAAATTTCGGGTGACAAAGATATTTATGAACTTGATTTATCAAAGCAGTGCGAAAAAGAAACTGCAGATAAAATAAAGCAGAAGCTTGCAGAGTACTGGAACAACAGAACTTTAATCGAAATAGAAAAAGATAAATTTATTCCTGTATGGACTTTTAATCAGAGTTTTGCATGGGGTACTCTTTCGTACGAAGAAAAAGAAAAGCTTGAAAAACTTTTTGCAGAAAAAAATGAAATTCAAAATGAAAAATGGGCAAAGCAGGCGGATGATATTTTAAAAAACTTTACAGAGACTGTAAGTATGTGCCCGTGCGGTGAAGACCTTGGTGTAAACTTAGAATGTGTTCCTGATGTAATGAAAAAAAATAATATCTTAGGTCTTAATGTCGTAAGATGGACTCGCGACTGGGGTAAAAACGGGCAGCCTTATATCCCGTTTAATGATTATAGAAATCTTTCTGTAACGACAACTTCTGTTCATGATTCTTCTACTATAAGACAGTGGTGGCAGGATGAAAACGAAAGTGCTTATCTTTTTGCAAAGACAAATCAGGAATTTTTTTATGACGTTGCGACAGAAGATAATTTTTTAACTGATGCTGCAGAAGAAAAATTAAAAAACTTTACGCCGCAGATTGCAGAAGATGTTCTTAAAGCTGCATCAAAAACAAACAGTTTATGGTTTGTAAATCCGATTCAGGATTATTTATATATGGACATAAAATACTGGCTTCCAGAATCAAAGGATGAACGTATAAATATTCCGGGAGAAGTTACGGATTTTAACTGGACTTACAGAATGCCATGTCCTGTTGAAGATCTTAAAAAGAATAAAGATTTAATTAATAAAATAAAAGCAATTTCAGAAATGCACGATGGAGGCAGGTGATGAATATTTCTTACAATGAATTCCACATAAATAAACAGATTCGTGACAAGTGCCAGTTCAGTAATGTACTTTATTCAATTACAGGAAACGTCGTAATTTCTGATATGAAGGCTGTGCGTGTTTTTACACAGAAGCTTAATGAACATTTTGATAAAATCGGACTTTCAGAAAAAAGAGTTTCTGCAGGTTCTGTAAATGCAATGGGGCTCATTGATGAAATCTTTCATTACTGTTGCGGACTTTACAGGAAGACAAAAATGTCAACTGCATTTTCTGATGCTTTAAAGAGTCTTGATAATAAATACGGAAAAGAAAAAATTGACGAACTTCTTCTTGAGTTTACTTTAGAGTTTCCTCCTGTTGAAGTTTATAATAAAAAGAAAGCTGCAGAACAGTATCTTGGTGAAACTGCAATAGATTCGTTTACGGGAAAAATGCGTTCAAACCGCGAATCAACTTTCGAAGAAATGATTATGCTTCATCTCGAAAATGAAAATCCGGCTTTTTTACCGTTCAGTATATTATTTAATGATCAGAAGCTTTCGAAAAATCCTCTATACCAGAAATCCTGGGCAGATATTCAGAAACATTTTACAAAGACTCCTGTATTCGGACCGTTTAATCATGATTTTATAAACTTTCTTCGTGAGCCGATGGTTTTTAGTCCGACAAGTTTAAAAGGTCAGCTTGAATATATTCAGAAAAACTGGATGTATCTTCTTGGAGAATGGTTAAAGAGACTTCTTGCAGGACTTGATGTTTTGAGCGAAGAAGAAAAAGCTGCATGGCATGGAACAAACGGCGGCGATGTTGATCTTCCTACAATGAGTTTTGAAAACCTCATGAACGAATACGAAAGGTTCAGTGCAGACAGCGACTGGATGCCTAAAGTTGTTCTTATGGCAAAAACTGTTTTAGTGTGGCTTGATCAGCTTTCTAAAAAGTACGGCCGCGCAATAGAGAGACTCGACCAGATTCCTGATGAAGAACTTGATGCTCTGCGCGATGAGGGCTTTACAGGACTTTGGCTTATAGGACTTTGGGAAAGATCAAATGCTTCTAAGCGTATAAAACAGATATGCGGAAATCCCGAAGCTGCAGCTTCTGCCTACAGTTTAATGGATTATGAAATCGCGCAGAATCTAGGCGGATGGGGTGCGCTTGAAAATCTGCGCGGCCGTTTGTGGCAGCGTGGAATACGTCTTGCGTCGGATATGGTTCCGAAGCACACAGGTATGGATGGACGCTGGGTAATTGAAAAACCTGATTTGTTTATCCAGAGACGGGATAATCCTTTTCCTCAGTATTCGTTTAACGGAGAAAATCTTTCACATGATTCGCGCGTGAGTGTTTATCTTGAAGATCATTATTATTCTAAAAATGACTGTGCCGTTGTATTTAAACGTGTTGATAATTACACAGGTGACACGCGCTATATTTATCATGGTAATGATGGAACCGGAATGCCGTGGAATGACACAGCGCAGATTGACTTTTTAAATCCAAAGGCACGTGAAGAAGTTATTCAGGAAATTTTACACGTTGCAAGAAATTTCCCTATCATAAGATTTGACGCGGCAATGGTTCTTGCGAAAAAACATATCCGCCGTCTCTGGTATCCGGAGCCGGGACATGGAGGCGATATTGCAACAAGAAGCGAAACCGGTTTAAGTACCCAGCAGTTTAATGATGCAATTCCGAATGAGTTCTGGAGAGAAGTAGTTGACCGTGTTGCAAAAGAAGTTCCTGATACGCTTTTACTTGCAGAAGCATTCTGGATGATGGAAGGATATTTTGTACGCACGCTCGGTATGCATCGCGTATATAATTCAGCATTCATGAATATGCTTAAAAAAGAAGAGAATCAAAAATATCGTGACACTGTAAAGAACACGATAAAGTTTGATCCGCAGATTTTAAAACGCTACGTAAACTTTATGAATAACCCTGACGAAGAAACTGCAGTTGCGCAATTTGGTAAGGGTGACAAATATTTTGGTGTGTGTACTCTCATGGTTACGATGCCGGGCCTCCCGATGTTTGGCCACGGACAGATTGAAGGCTTTGAAGAAAAATACGGAATGGAATATACAAAAGCTTATCGTGATGAAAAACCTGATCAGGGACTTCTCGACCGGCACTGGCATGATATATTCCCGCTTATGAAAAAGCGTTATCTTTTTAGTCAGAGCGAAGACTTTTTGTTCTACGATGTATGGGATAACGGTCATGTAAATGAAAATGTTTTTGCATATTCAAATCGTGCAGGTAACGAGCGCGCCGTCGTTTTCTATAATAATAAATATGAACGTGCATCCGGCTGGATAAAGCAGTCGTGTGAATACGCTGTTAAAGACGGCGAAAATATTCAGATGAGAACGCGTACAATTGCAGAAGGGCTTGGAATAAGCGATGATCCTAAAAATTATCTTATATTCCGCGAACAGCGTTCTGATTTATGGTATGTAAGGCGCGCAAGTGATATCTGTCGTAACGGACTTTTCTTAAGTCTTAATGGTTTTGAATCTCAGGTTATGATGGATATCATGCAGGTTCGTGACACTGCTGATAAAAAATGGAGTACGCTCTGTGATGTCCTTAACGGCCGCGGCTGCTACAACCTTGATGAGCAGTGGGACGAAATAAGATTTAAAGATTTGTATTCTAAGCTGAACGAATTTATTGACGCAAAATTTTTCGAAGGGTTTAAGGCTCTTATCGAAAAACCGACTGATGCAAAAGCAGATAAATTTATCACAAGCGTTAAAAAACGCGGAATCGAATTTTATAAAACTGCAAATGTTTTTGCAAAAGCGGAACTTGAAAAAGAAGCAGAAGAATTGTTAAAGGCAGAAGAAACTTCGCGTACTTTGAAATCTTCTAAAGTATCTAATAAGGTTTTGACAAAAAAGAAAACTGTAAAAATACCTGCTGTAAAGCTTGTTACTCCGGAAAAACAGTTTGATGTATTTGCAAAAACATTTAAGAAGATGATAAAGCTTTGTCCTGACTCGGCACTTAAATCTCAAAAAGGAATGTTAAAGACTGTCGCACAAGGGCTTAAAGATAAGGTCATCACAAAAGAAATTTTTGTTTTAAGTTCAATTGCATTTGCATTGTCAGAAATAAAGTTTGCTTCGATGTGGTCGCTTTCAAGAAAGACGATTGAGTTTATGAAGCAGAATGGAAATGTTGATGCATTTAACCAGCGCTGGAATCTCGACAGACTCTATCTTATGCTTCCTGTTGTTACAAAAGATTACGGAACAAAAATCAAAAAAACCGCAATGAAAGAAACTGCAGAGTTCTTTATGCAGGGACAGTATGCGCCGTTTATGACAGGTGCAAATAATTTTAACGGCATTACATGGTTTAATAAAGAAGCGTTTGAAAGTGCAATGTATCTTTTTGTTACGGCATCTTCATTTGTACTTGCAGAAGCAAAGAAAAAACTTATTTTCGAACTTTATGAAGAATTTATGAAGGCGCGCGATTTGTCAGAATATAAATGCAGTGATTTCTGCGAATATTTTTCTGAAAGTAAAAAGTCTTTGGCAAAAAAGACAGCTGTTAAGAAGGCGACGGTAAAGAAGACTGGCGTTAAGAAAACTGCGGCAAAGAAAACGGCTGCTAAAAAATCCGGTACAAAAGCAACTGCAAAGAAGGCGACTGTAAAAAAATCTGCCACGACTAAAAAGTCTTCGGCAGTAAAAAAGACTGCAGCTAAAAAGACTGCAGTAAAGAAAGTTGCACCGAAGAAAACTGTCGCAAAAAAGACTGTCACAAAGAAACCGGCTGTAAAGAAATCACCGGCTAAAAAGACAGCGACTAAGAAACCTGCAGTTAAAAAGCCTGCAGTAAGAAAAACTCGGAGTAAAAAATGATTTTAATAAATGGCAATGAACTTACGATAGAAGACGTATGTGATGTAGCTTATAAAAACGAAAGTGTTTCACTCCCGGAAGATGAAAAATTTTGGGAAACACTTAAGGCGTCAAGAAAATTTCTTGAGGATTATATTGCAACCGGAGTTCCGACTTATGGAGTAACAACTGACTTTGGAGACAGCTGTCACAATCAGATAAGTGTTGAAAAAGCCGGAGAACTTCAGCGTGATATTTGTACCTATCATGGAATCGGCCTTGGTCCTAAGTTTGATCATGAAACCGGAAGGGCAGTTGTTCTTGCAAGGTTAAATGGAAATGTTAAGGGAGGTTATTCTGCGATTCGCCCTGAACTTGCAAGAATGATGGTTACAATGTTAAACAAGGATATAATTCCTGTAATTCCACAGCTTGGTTCAGTTGGTGCTTCCGGTGACCTTACTCCCTTAAGTTATCTTGGCGCCGCTATCATGGGGCAGCGTACTGTTTATTATAAAGGACGCATCTGTTTGACTTCAGAAGCTTTTAAAGCAGAAGGTATTGAACCGCTCCTGCTTGAGGCGAAAGAAGGTCTTGCTATTATGAACGGAACATCTGTAATGACGGCAGTTGCTTCATTGGCATGGAAAAAAGCTGAACGACTTGCAAAAATTTCAGATTTCTTTACTGCAGTTACATCAGAAATTACGCGTGGGAAAGATACTCCGTTTGTTGCAAAGGTCAGTGAAATAAAAAATCATAAGGGACAGTGTGAATCTGCTTCATACATTTATAATATAATCAAAGATTCAAAACGTGTTTTTAAATACGAAGATTTTCTTAAAACCCAGATTGAAAAACTTGACGGAAAAGGTTTTATTGCGCAGCAAAATAAAATTCAGGACAGGTATTCAATCAGATGTGCGCCTCAGATAACAGGTGTTTACCGTGATACATTGAGATTTGCCCGAGAGTTGATTACAGAGGAATTAAATTCTGCAAATGATAATCCTCTTGTTGATATTGATTCCGGCCGTCTTTATAATACCGGAAACTTTTATGGTGGTCATATCTGTGCGGCCTGTGATTATATGAGGACAGCTCTTGCAAATATTGCAGATCTTTCTGATAAACAGGCAGAAGTTATAATAGACGGAAAGTTTAACGGACTTACAGAAAATTTAATTCCTGTTACTCCGCCTGACCATCCCCGCGCAGGCTTAAGACTTGGATTTAAGGCAGCACAGATTACAATCAGTGCAATTCGTGGCGAAATCGCGACCTATTGTTTTCCTGTTTCATTGACTTCTGCTCCAACAGAAGCGCTGAATCAGGATAAAGTATCAATGGGAACAATTTCGGCAAGAAAATTTGCAGAACAGATTGAACTTCTGTTTTTACAATACGGAACTCATATGCTTGCCGCCATGCAGGCTGTTGATCTTGCAGGTAAAGATGATTTTTCTTCTTTTACAAAAAAGGTATACAATGAAATTCGAAAAATCAGTCCATTTGTAGAGGACGACAGAGAACTTGATAAAGAAGCAACCGAAGTATCTGAGTGGCTTAAGACAACTTCTTTATTTGCATAATCAGTTCATCAGGTGTTTTTATGACCGGTCGGCCTAAGCTGATCGGTTTTTTTAAGTTCTGAATTGCTTCTGGAATCTCAATTTTATCGCCGATTGTCTGATTGATATAATCTGCGCTGAACGATGGATGAAAGCGATCAAGAAGAACGATTGCGCCGCCTTCTTCATCGATTAAATCCTGATTTTTAACGGCCGCCGCATAAGCCTTTGCGGTATGATAATCAGAATAGCGCTTGTATTTTATAAAGAGTTCTTTTTCTGCCTGTTCAGTTTCTTTTTCTGAAACATCAGAAAGGTAGACAAAGTTTTTCATCATCTGAGAGTAGTGCGAAAAGAAATCTTCAAGACGTTCAAGATTAGAAGGGTCGCCGGCTTCTGCTTCGATTCTTTTTTCTACCGGAATGATTGAATCTGTAATTACAGGATTTCCGATTGCATCAAGTGAAAGCGCTTTTGTAGAAGGAAGTATAAAGCCCGAAACAGGAAGTGAAAGTCTCCAGCTGTAAAGACCTGCAACAAGGTTTCCGTAGTTTTCGGGATCGAGTGCGTAATAGATGTCGCTCGAAACTTTATTCTTTAAACGCGAAAAAGCATATGTATAGAAAAATGTCTGTGGAATAAGTCGTCCGATATTTGCACTTGTAGAAACAGTGAGGTTTGCTTTTTTTACAAGGTCATGGTCTTTAAAAATTTCATTTATAAGGCTGTGCCCAAGTTCCGTTTCGCCGTCAATTTCTATGGGAAAAATATTTCCGCCGTTCCATACAAAATCTTCTTCGTTAAGTCCACACACTTTTCCTTTCGGGTAAAGCAGAATTGATTTTAAGTGTTTTTTTCCTTTTAATGCTTTTGCAATTATTGCACCATGTTCACCAGATGTGTAATCAAGCAGAATTGAATTTTTATTTTCCATGTGCAGTGTCGTTTCTAGCATTGCAGCAAGATATGAAACACCAAAATCTCTGTAACAGCATGTCGGTCCATGGAAAAGTTCCAGGACAAATAATTTTTCATCAAGCTGTTTTAAAACCGGTTCAAAAGGGAAAGCCTTTGTTGCAACCGTTTCACAGATGATTGGAGAATATTCATTGTTTATAAAAGCAGAAGTGAGTGCACCTGCAATAGAAGAAAAAGAAGTCTGCTCATTTGTATATAAAATCCAGCGCCTTAAATCTGCCGCGCCGTCCGGAACATAAAGTCCACCATCCTGCGGCATGCACTGCTGTATTGCATCTTTAAAACTTGCGTTAACTGTTTTGTCTCTCGTGCTTGTTAATCTCATATCTATAATTATAGCTTATAGAAGAACTGTGTGCAATTACGGAATAAAAAAAACTCCCCGCCAGATTTAGGTTTTTTCTACTTTATTTTTTTGAATTATTGATTTATTCTATAGTAAGATATGGATATAATTGAAAAACAAAATGTAATAGAAATAGACGACGCATTCAGAGAAAATGTAAAAGAACGTTTTATCCGCTATGCAAAAATTTATTCAACAAGCTCGAGTGAAAATGCCGACAAGGGAATAATACCTTCAACTCCACAGCAGTTTGATTTTGCGCGTGAATTAAAAAAAGAACTTGAGTCACTTGGTTTTAAAAATATTCAGCTTACAGAAAATTGTTATCTTTACGCAAATATTCCTGCAACTTTGGGCTTTGAAAAAACAAAACCGTTTTGTCTTCTTGCACACATGGATACGGTCGAAGAAGTTTCTGGCCTTAATGTAAATCCGCAGGTTTTCAAAAATTACGATGGTAAGATTATTGATTTAAAAGGCGGAATAAAACTCGATCCTTCAAAAATTCCTGCGCTCCGTCAGGCTGCAGAAGAAAGCGATACTGTTATTACGACAGATGGAACGACACTTTTGGGTGGCGATGATAAAGCTGGAATTACGATTATCGTAAGTGCTCTCGAATATCTTATGGCACATAAAGATATTCCGCATGGAAAAATCGAAGTAATTTTTTCTCCTGACGAAGAAACGGGGCACGGAATGGATAAAGTTCCTTTAAATCTTCTTGAAAGTAAATTTGCATACACTGTTGATGGCGGACATCTTGGAGAACTCGAAAGTGAGTGCTTTAATGCATTCAGATCCGACATCACTTTTAAGGGTATTGCAAGTCACACGAACAATGCACGTGCAAATGGAATGGTAAATGCTATTTCAATGGCGGGTGCATTCATTCAAAGTCTTCCGCATGGCGAAAGCCCTGAAACAACAGACGGAAGGCTTGGCTTTTACTGTCCTTTAAAAATAAACGGCAGTATGGAAGAAGCATCCGTTTCACTTTTTCTGCGGGACTTTGATAAAGATAATATGGAAAAAAGAAAAGCACTTGTTGAACAGCTTGCATTTGCAGCGGCTTCTTCTTTCGGAGGAAAGGCAGAAGTTAAACACGTTCAGCAGTACTTGAATATGAAGGAAGGTCTTGATAAAGTTCCGTATGTAAAGGAAGTTTTGATAAATGCTTACAAGGTATGTGGAGTAGAACCTGTAATGACACCGATTCGTGGAGGAACAGACGGTTCCCGTCTTACAGAAATGGGAATCCCGACTCCAAATATTTTTACCGGCGCACACAATTATCATTCTGCATCTGAATGGGTTTCGCTAAAACAAATGGTAAAAGCAACCGAAATTATAATAGAATTAAGTTCAATGATTACAAAACTGTAAGGGGAATAAATTATGCATGAATATCAGATTGAAGGTGGTTTTCCTATCAAAGGAACAATCACAACTTGTGGAAATAAAAACTCTGCGTTGCCATGTATCGCTGCAACACTTTTAACTGACGAAACTGTAACATTAAAAAATATTCCTGCAATCGAAGACACAGCAGTTATGTTTAAGATACTTGAACTTCTCGGTGCAACTGTAGAAAAAAAATCTACTCACACATGGACTGTATGCTGTGCAAATGTAAAAAGCGCAGAAATTCCTGCAGAAATGTCAAAGAAAATTCGTGCATCCATTCTTTTTGCAGGACCGCTCATTGCAAGACTTGGAAAAGCAGTTATGATGCCACCTGGAGGGGATGTAATCGGGCGTCGTCGTCTTGACACTCACTTCCTTGCACTTACAGAACTCGGTGCTCGTGTTGATATTGACGGTAAATTTATTTTTTCATGCAATAAACTTGTCGGAGACGATATCTTCCTTGATGAAACATCAGTTACTGCAACAGAAAATGCACTTATGGCTGCCGTTCTTGCAGAAGGGAAAACTGTAATTACAAATGCTGCAAGTGAACCTCATGTT
Source organism: uncultured Treponema sp. (assembly GCA_905236565.1). GTDB lineage: Bacteria > Spirochaetota > Spirochaetia > Treponematales > Treponemataceae > Treponema_D. Next base: position 18,215 of record CAJORB010000061.1, read on the forward strand.
CAGGATCTGTGTAATATGCTCAACAGTATGGGCGCAAAAATTACAGGAACCGGCAGTAACATTCTTTATATTGACGGTGTAAAAAAACTTCACGGAGCAGAATTTACAATCGGACCTGATTATATGGAAATCGGTTCCTTTATTGGTCTTGCAGCCGCAACAAAAGGCTCAATCCGTATAGAAAAGATAAATCCTGCAGATATGCGACCGCTTCGTATTGCGTTCAGTAAGCTTGGAATCCGCTGGGCAATAAGCGGTAATACACTCGAAGTGCCTCAGGGACAGGAAATGAAAGTAAATACAGACCTTGGCGGTCAGACTCCAAAAATCGATGACTCTCCATGGCCGGGATTTCCACCTGATTTGACAAGTATCATGACGGTAGTTGCTACACAGGTAGAAGGAAACGTGCTCATTTTCGAAAAAATGTTCGAATCAAGAATGTTCTTTGTTGATAAACTCATTAATATGGGTGCCCGTATCACGCTTTGTGACCCGCACCGTGCCCTTGTTTCCGGACCAAGTTCACTTCATGGCGATCATCTTGTTTCTCCTGATGTGCGTGCCGGAATGGCAATGGTAATTGCAGCTCTTGTTGCTCAGGGAGAAAGCCGTATAAGTAACGTATATCAGATTGAACGCGGCTACGAAAACCTTGTAGAAAGGCTCCAGAGTCTCGGTGCACACATTAAACGCGTAGAAGTCTAGCGCGCGTAAATTTCCATACTTTATACAGATTAATTCCGCCGCGCGCCACGAGATTCTGCCGAATCTCTGTGGTTATGTGCGCATAAAAGTCTGGCCCGCGTTTGATGTGTAATTGACACACTGACGCGTCAAACTGTATATTTTACTATTATGACTTCAAATGAACTAAGAACAAAATATATCGAATTTTTTAAATCTAAGGGGCATGCAGAGATTTCGGGACAGTCTTTAATTCCAGAAAATGACCCTTCAGTTCTTTTTACAATGGCGGGAATGCATCCGCTTGTTCCTTATCTTTTGGGCGAAAAACACCCTGCAGGAACACGTCTTACAGATTATCAGAAATGTATCCGCACAGGCGATATCGAAGAAGTAGGGGACCCAAGTCATCTTACATGTTTTGAAATGCTCGGAAACTGGTCTCTCGGTGACTACTTTAAAAAAGAATCAATCGCATATTCATATGAATTTTTAACAAGCAAAGACTGGCTTGCACTTGATCCTAAAAAGATTTCTGTAACAGTATTTGCAGGAGATGAAAACGCTCCTCGCGATGATGAAGCAGCTCAGATCTGGAAGGACAATGGAATGCCAGAAGATAAGATTGCTTACCTTCCTGCAAGCGATAACTGGTGGGCAGCAGGTCCTACAGGTCCTTGTGGTCCTGATACAGAAATTTTCTATTGGGTAGGCGAGGGGCTTCCTCCTGTTGGTTCAAACAAGGGAACAGACAGCGCAAACTGGATGGAAATCTGGAACAACGTATTCATGCAGTACAACCGCATCGACGAAAAGACACTTCTTCCGCTTGAGAAGAAAAATGTCGATACTGGTATGGGTCTTGAGAGAACAAACTGTATTCTCCAGGGTAAGACTTCAGTTTACCTTACAGAAGTTTTCCAGCCAATCATTAAGACAATCGAAAATCTTTCGGGCTATACATACGGAACAGAAGAAGAAAAGGATAAGTCAGTTCGTATTATCGCTGATCACACTCGTTCTTCTGTATTCATTCTTGGAGACCAGAGAGGCGTTACTCCGGACCGTGTAGGTGCTGGTTACGTTCTCCGCCGTCTTATCCGTCGTGCAGTTCGTCATGGAATGAAACTTGGAATTGAAAAAGATTTTCTTGCAGAAATTGCAGAAACTGTTATCGAAAATTTCAAGGGACCATATCCTGAACTTGAACAGAATCATGACAAAGTTTGTAAAGAACTTACGTCAGAAGAAGCAAAATTCCGCCTTACGCTTAAAAAAGGTGAAGCAGAATTCCAGAAGCTTCTTCCAAACCTTATGAAAAATCCTAAAAAGATTATCAGTGGTAAAGTTGCTTACAATCTTTACGAAACATACGGATATCCTCTTGAGCTTACTCAGGAGCTTGGTGCAGAAAACGGCTTTACAGTAGATGTAGAAGGCTTTAAAGAAGCTGAGCGCAAGCATCAGGAGGCTTCAAAGACAGTAGACGCAGGAGCAGCTAAGGGTGGTCTTGCAGAACAGTCTGAAATCACAACAAAATATCACACTGCAACACACCTTTTGCAGCAGGCTCTGGTAAACGTTCTCGGCGACCAGGTTGCTCAGAAAGGTTCAAACATCAACAACGAGCGTATGCGCTTTGACTTTACGTTTGAGCGCCCTATGACTCAGGAAGAAATTAAGAAAGTAGAAGATATCGTAAACGAAAAAATAAAGGAAGACTTACCTGTAACAATGCAGGTAATGCCTCTTGCAGATGCGAAGGCTGCCGGTGCACGCGCATTGTTTACGAACAAATACGGAGAAGATGTTAAAGTTTATACAATCGGACGTAATCCGGACAATGACTGGTTCAGTAAAGAAGTTTGCGGTGGACCTCATGTTCAGCATACGGCTCAGATAGGTGAATTTAAGATACAGAAGGAGCAGTCTTCTTCTGCCGGTGTTCGCCGAATAAGGGCTGTAATAAGCGGCGGACTTCCGCTTGATAAATAAATACCGTTACAAATATAGAAAGATATTTGTAACCAAATGGATAAAAACTGTTTTATTAGTTTAGGAAGGTAAGATATATGAAACGTACACTTTTTGCTGTATTATTTTCTCTGACAGCTGCTTTCGGGGCTTTTGCCCAGGCAAATCTTCAGGCTCTGGCAGTTGTAAAGCTTAACGGCCATGAAATGGTGACATTAAAGGATCTTAAAGATGCCATCGAAACATACCAGGGTTCTTCAGGCAGAAAATTTACTGTAGAGGAAAAGAAAGAAATCCTTGAATCCCTCATTGATCAGAAGCTTATTGTTCAGGCTGCAAAAAAAGAAGGTATTGCTGTAAGTGATACTCAGATTGACCAGATTTATATCGCTAATATGTCACAGATGGTAGGACGCCAGGTTACAGAAAAGCAGTTTGAAGATTTAATTCGTCAGACTTATAAAAAGAGTGTTGATGAATATCTCATGGAAAGAATTAAGAAAAATGTTGCTCAGTACAAGGCATATCTTAAAGAACAGTTTCTTGCACAGCAGTATGTAATGAACAAAAAACAGGCCGAAATTATAGCTGTTCAGCCTACAGATAAAGATATAAAAGATTACTATGAGTTGAATAAGGGTAAATACATCTGGATGGATATGGTTCATATGTACCTTGTATCTGTTCCAAAGAATGGAAACCCGGAAGCTGCAAAAACAAAAATTACAAAGATGATGACAGATTATACTGCAGGAAAGCTTACTATTGATCAGATGCGTACTGCAGTTAAGAATAAGACTGCACAGGATTATGTTGCAGGTGATATGATGATCGAGAAAACAGAACAGTATGCTGTTGCACTCGGAGTTTCTTACGAAAGAATTATCCAGATTTTTGGTGAACCATTGAACAAGGTTTCTGATCTTAAAGAAACGGATGCAGATTATCAGTTCTATGTTCTTCTTAACAAGTATGATGCAAAAATGCTTGGTCTTTCGGATGTAGTTCAGCCGGGAACAACTTATACTGTTTATGAATTCATTAAAGCCCAGCTTACTAATCAGATGAGAAGCGTTGCACTTGCAAAGGCAATTCAGGATATCTCAAAAGAATTAAATGTTCCTGCAAATGTTGAACGCAAAAAGACTGGCGCAGAACTGGATAAACTTCTTACATGGTAAGCGGTGGAATAAGTGTCTCGACGAAAAAGTAGAATCATTGCATTTCAGGCTCTCTATTCCTGGGATGCAAGCGGTGAATCGGTAGAAAACTTACTCCAGTTTTCATGGGTTGATTCAAAAGAAAGTCTTGAACAAAGCGATCTTGCATTCTCACGTATAATTATTGCCGGAACAATCGAAAATATTTCGGCAATTGATGAAATCATAAAAAATCATCTTTCTGCAAACTGGAATTTTGACAGGCTTAATAAAGTAACGCTTGCCATTTTGCGTATAAGCGTTTATTCACTTATGTATCAGAAAGATATTGCTCCGTCGATTGTCATTGATGAAGCAGTTGACCTTTCAAAAGAATTTGGCGTTTCGGATTCATTTAAATTTATCAACGCAATGCTTGACAGAATAAGCAAAGAAGGTAAATAATTTTATAAACTGAATTCCGGGAGAAAGTGATTTGAAGGTAAAATTACTTGCAGCAGCCATAATTTTAACGGGTTGTCTTTTTTCATGTTCAAAAAAAAGTATTACAGTAAATTCAATTACCGGAACTTTTGACGAAATAGACAGGGATATTTCTCTCGGTCAGACTCAGGATGCAGTAAATCTTTTAAAAAAACTGGACAAACCGTCTCTCGCTCCTAATGTAAGGCTTGGTATTTACAGGCGCTATGTTCAGCTTGGAGAAAACGAAAAAGCCGAAAAAGTTTTAGTATCTGCGCTCAAGAAAAATTCAAATGATAAAATGCTTATTGCAGTTTATTCAAATCTGCTTTTAAAAAAAGGAAAGATAAAAGAAGCTTATTCTTTAAGTAAAAAATTATCAGGGACAAAATACGGCTCGATCTATGCAGAAGCACTTCTGAGAAACGAAAAGAGTTCTGGTTCGGGAGTTACTTACATGGATTATTTTGTGCCTGATTATATTCCCGTTTATGCAGATGCATATGCAGGCTCTCTTGACAATCGGTGGATACGAAACTGTGCTGCAATCAATCTTGTTCGTGGTGAACTTACACAGGCATTAAAATATCATCCTGAAAATTTTGATGACACAGAAGATGCTTTTTTCTGGGCAACGGTGTGTTATGACAATAAAAAATTTGTCGAAGCTGCAGAGGATTTAAAGAAAGCAAAATCGATTGCAAATATAGAAATTGTTGACAGTGCAGATTATTATGAATCAAAAAAGAAAAAACAGAATTTAAATTTAAAAATTTATTCTCTGCTTTCTGATTCATATATAAATCTTTCTGAAGAAAAACTCGCAGAAGAAGAAAGAAGTAATCTTTTGTCATATCTTACTCTTCTTGATGAAGATATGACTGTAACAGATACAACTGAAGAATTTACAAATCAAATGCCAAAGCCTGATGTAATGAGTGCAATTTATTTAAACAGTGCACTCTGGTCTCTTGCAAACGAAGATTATCACGGTGCATATAAACTTTTAAAATTCGAAGTAGAAAAGTGGCCTGATTATGCTCCGGGGCTTATTGCATACGGTAACTTTGCAAAAAATTCTAACAGAGCTGTTGTAGAAGATTCTCTTACTCAGGAACTTCGCAGACTTGGAATAAAATCGATGGATATGGAAGCGTATGATAATCTTCCGCGTGTAGAAATTGCAGATGCCATTGCAAGAATGGATGACAGTCTTGCACGTTTTAAAAACTATCAGCTCTATGTTGCGCGTCTTGATCTTGAAGATTCTCAGACGACATGGCATTCTGATGTAAAACATCTTGCAGAAATTTATCAGGTTGTAGAAAGAAATACTTTAGGAACGCATCTTTATCCACCAGAGATTGCACGCTATGCAGTTTACGGAATTTATAAATGCGAAAAAAAAGAAGAAGCAGAAAATCTTTTTAATAAATATATAACGAGACGTTACGGTTTTTCTTCTGGTTCAGATTTTTATGATGAATTTTTTAGAAATATTTCTAAGATGGAAACCTGGGAAATTGAATATGCTGCATGGTTTGCAACAATGAATTTAAAAGCATCTGTTGCTGCAAACCTCTATGAGTACATCGTGTTTAATGAATATCTTAAGAACGAAAAATTTGTTCAGGAGATTTCGCCGCGTGCAACTGCATCTGCAATGATGAACCTTGCTATGATTTATTCAAGCACAGGAAAAAAAGATGATGCAATAAAATTGTACGGAAAAGTTTCTGGACGTACTCAGAGTTATGAAGTTAAATCTGAATCGCTTTATAGAATTGGTGTGCTTTATTACGAAAGAAAGAATAATGAAGATGCACTTAAGTCATTGAAATATGCAGTTTATTTAAATCCTGCTCATTCAAAGGCAAGGCTTTTGCTGTCGCAGATGGAAGAGACCTTAAAAAATCAAGTTGAATAATTTTTTAAGGCCTCTTTAAGAAGTCTGATTATTTTTCGATTACAGCGATGATGTCTGACTGTTTTACAATAAGATAATCTTCGCCATCTATCTTAATCTGAGTTCCAGAATATTTATCGTACATGATTGTTTCGCCAGGTTTTACAGTTACAGGATCTTTTTCTGTTCCAGGTCCTACAGCTTCAACTGTTGCTGTCTGTGTTTTTTCCTGAGCTGCTTCAGGGATGATGATACCGGATGCTGTTTTAGATTCTGCTTTTGCAGGTTTTAAGAGAACTCTGTCTGCCAATGGTTTAATTTTCATTTCGTATACCTCTTACAATAAAATATAGTAATTTAAGGTGAATTTGGTCAAGAAAAATTTTCAAAAAAACGCAAAAAAGATGTTGACACAAAATGAAAAAAAGTGATATATTCACATCACTCGCGAAAAGCGGGAAACCGTGAAAACCAAAGGTTTGAACGGACAGGTCTTTGAAAAAAAATCAGGGAAGGAAAGAAAGAGTAAGGTCAGCGGAAGGTCAAGAGATTGACCGGACGATTTGAACGAACGGGAGTCGGAAGCGGAATCCATGAGGAGAAAGCGGAAGACTATAAAACGTCTGTTTCTGTTCCAGGCGAAAACTGAGAGCGGAAACAATGTTCCTTTTATAAAGAGAAAAGGGACAAACTGAAAGTGAATCTTAAGCCTTCGGGCTTTAGAATAATCATGGAGAGTTTGATCCTGGCTCAGAACGAACGCTGGCGGCGCGTCTTAAGCATGCAAGTCGAATGGCAAGATTGGTGCTTGCACCGATCCTAGAATGGCAGACTGGTGAGTAACACGTGGGTGACATACCCTCTGGATGGGGACAGCTGTTAGAAATAGCAGGTAATACCGAATAAGCTTGTGCAGGTTAGAGTGGCATAAGGAAAGGTGCTCCGGCACCACCAGAGGAATGGCTCGCGGCCCATTAGCTAGTTGGTGAGGTAACGGCCCACCAAGGCGATGATGGGTA
>CAJORB010000062.1:0-2573 GCA_905236565.1 uncultured Treponema sp.
ATTGACTGCGTAATCAAATGAATGTGCAATGGTCCTTTGAGCATCTAGAATATAAAGTTCGGAATACGCTGTGTTCATAATTCTTTATCCTTTTTAAAATATAAGTCTAAAAAATAATATTTTCAAGTGCTTACATATCAGTTGATTTTTCCCCACTTACATATCAGTTGATTTTTCCCCTCTTTACAAATCCCCCAATATGCCTTATATTTAGAGTGTAATTACAGCATCATTACACATTAAATTAGGAGCATATATGAATAACATTGTTCAGATTAGGCTAGATAATGAACTCAAAATAAAGGCAACAACATTATTTGAACGGATGGGATTAGATCTGTCTTCTGCAATTCGTCTTTTTTTGAACAAAGCGGTACAGACAGACGGGATTCCATTTTCCCTAAATAATGAAAATGAATATAACTATATATCTGCCGTTGATAATATGCTTGCAATGCAACAGGAAGCTGCAAAAAGCGGAGCAAGCAAAATGTCCTTAGACGAGATCAACGCAGAAATTGCGGCTGTAAGAAAAGCGAGAAAAGGAAAGATGTAAATGCACTATGTTGTAATAGACACAAATGTTTTGGTTTCCTCTTTGCTTGCAGAACAAAATAAAAACAATGAATCAAAACCATTTATGGTAATGAATAATTTATTTTATACGGACAATAATATCATTCCTCTTTATAATCAGGATATTCTGGATGAGTACAAAGATGTCTTATCGAGACCAATATTTGGTTTTTCAAAAGTCCGAATTGGAAAAATGATTAATGATTTTAAGAAGAGAGCATTATGTATAGATGAAAAAATATCAAAGAATATTATAGAAAAAATAGAAAAGTTTAAATTTCCAGATGAAGATGACATAGTTTTTTATCAGGTATCTTTATCAAAAAAGCCTTCATTTTTAGTTACAGGAAATATATCTCATTTTCCAGTAAAACCTTTTGTAGTTACTCCAGGTGAGTACCTTGAAATACTAAAAGGGCGAAAAATTACTGAAATACGACAAGAGAACAATATACCCCCCAAGGGAAGAGAGTAAAGAATACAAGGTCTCCACACTATAAAAAAATACATAGCATATATGGCTCCCAGTCACAAAAGGGAGGTCAAAACCGCGCGATACCGCGCTTGACGCTGGCTGTTGCAATGAAACTAATGCGGAAGCCCTGTAAATAATTTCACCCCTGATTTTCGCAATAATACTGGGTCTGGGCATTCCAAAGTTCGCTAGATTCCTTTTTCCATTTTGGAAAGCCTTTCGCCAAATCTAGATTTTTCAAGACACCCTTTTACTTTTTCAGGGTCATACTGGCTGCTTGCTGCAACATTTTCTGCAACTGTAAACGAAAAGAGGTTAAAATCCTGGAAAACTACGCTGAAAAGCCTTGCATAATCTTTGTAATCGTAATAGCGGATGTCCACACCGTTTAAAAGAATCTGCCCTTCGGTCGGTTCGTAAAGGCGGCATAAAAGTTTTATAAAAGTAGTTTTTCCCGCCCCGTTTTTTCCAACTACGGCAGTTTTTGTTCCAAGCGTGATTTTCTGATTAACATGACGCAGGCATAAGTTTCGCTGTTTGCATATTTAAAAGAAACATCGCGGAATTCAATTTCAAAAACATTATCATGTTTTAAACGAAAGCCTGACATATTTTTTATCTCCAAGGCCGACAGTTTTTAAAAGTCATTTTTGTCACACTCTTTTTCAAGGTTGGAAAAATGCAGAAAAAACAGTAAATTTAGGTTGGAAAAATGCAATTTTTGTGCTAAAATAAGGTTGGAAAAATGCAGAAAAACCGCCAAATTTAGGTTGGAAAAATGCAAGAGAGGTAAGTAAATGCTTTTTCGAGAAATTTCAGAAGGAATAAATAACTGGTACAAAAACGAAGAAAAAACAACGCTTCTTGTTACAGGAGCAAGACAAACCGGTAAAACGTATATAATCAGGGAATTCTTAAAAGAGAAGGCACACAGTTTTGTTGAATTTAATCTTTTGGAAAATGATGCCGCTCGTTTTGCCATTGAATCTTCTTCTAATGCTCAAGAATTTTTACTCAAACTTTCCGCTCTTTCTAAAACTCCGCTTGAAAAAGGTAAGACTGTAATTTTTATAGATGAAATTCAATCAGCATTGGATATTGCAACAAAAATCAAATTTCTGGTTGAAGACGGTTCTTTCCGTTACATTATGAGCGGTTCACTTTTGGGCGTGGAATTAAAAAACGTAACTTCACTCCCTGTGGGCTATATGCATATTTTATATATGTACCCAATGAACTTTTACGAATTCTGTATTGCAAATAAAGTTTCGGCGCAAATTCTTTCATATCTTAAAAAACAGTTTGAATCTTTACAGCCGGTTGATGAGACTGTTCACAATCAGATGTTAAAACTTTTTAACCTGTATCTGATTGTAGGTGGTTTGCCTGCCGCCGTAGATGCCTTTGTAGAATCCAATGACATTCAAAAAGTAAACCAGGTCCATGAATATTTGGATCAGCTTTACAGGGAAGATATTTCAAAATATGACACAGAAAAAAATCTTTTGATTAAGGATATTTA
>CAJORB010000063.1:0-4009 GCA_905236565.1 uncultured Treponema sp.
AGTTTGTACACAGTATGAACTTAACGGTAAGAAAATCGACAGATTCCCGTTCCCGGTAACATTAAAAGACTGTAAACCTGTTATCGAATACCTTCCGGGATGGAAATGTGATATTTCGAAAGTACGTAAATTCAACAAGCTTCCAAAAGAAGCAAGAGACTATGTTCTTTACATCGAAAAAGCAATCGGCTGTAAGATTAAATATGTCTCTGTAGGCGCAGCACGCGAAGAAATCATTATACGCTAAGAAAGCCGGGATAGAATTTTTTCTATTCACAAAATAGCATTCTTAATATAGAATAATAGCAGGGAATCTCTAAAGATGTGAGGTTTTTAGAGGTTCCCTTATTTTGTGCATAGGAGTGCTTATGAGCGTAAAAATTTTTAAATGTAGTGTATGTGGAAAAATAATTATTCTGCTGAATAATGAATCAATTCCAACAGTTTGCTGTAACGAAACAATGAAAGAACTTATTGCAGGAACAACAGATGCTGCTGTAGAAAAACACGTTCCGGTTGTTGCTGTAAACGGAAGTAAAGTAGAAGTAACTGTTGGCTCGGTTGCTCATCCGATGGAAGAAAAACATTTTATCGAATGGATTTTACTTGAAACAGAAAAAGGTTTTATGATTAAAAATTTAAAACCGGATGAAGAACCAAAAGCACAGTTTGCACTTGCAGATGATGATAAGCTTGTAAAAGTTTATGCATATTGTAATCTTCATAGCCTCTGGGCATCAAAATAAAATTCATAATGGAGGAAAAAAATTATGAGTAAATACGCAGGAACACAGACAGAAAAAAATCTTCAGGCTGCTTTTGCAGGTGAAAGCCAGGCAAGAAACAAATACACATACTTTGCTTCTCAGGCAAAGAAAGATGGATTTGAACAGATTGCAGATTTATTTTTAAAGACTGCTGACAACGAAAAAGAACATGCAAAGATGTGGTTTAAAGAACTCGAAGGAATCGGTTCTACCGCAGATAACTTAAAGGCTGCTGCTGACGGCGAAAACTATGAATGGACAGACATGTATGAAGGTTTTGCTAAGACTGCAGAAGAAGAAGGATTTAAAGCTCTTGCTGCGAAATTCCGTGCTGTAGCTGCTATTGAAAAACGCCACGAAGAACGTTATAGAGCTCTTCTTAAGAATGTAGAAATGCAGCAGGTTTTTGAAAAGAGCGAAGTTAAAGTTTGGGAATGCAGAAACTGCGGACACATCATTGTCGGAACAAAAGCTCCAGAAGCTTGTCCGGTTTGTTTACATCCAAAAAGCTATTTTGAAATTTCAGCAGAAAATTTCTAATTAATAACGACTATAAAATGGACGAACAGTTTTCAAGAACAGAAATGCTGCTCGGAAAAACCGCGGTAGAGAGGCTTAATAAGTCTCATATCGCGGTTTTTGGTATTGGCGGTGTTGGTGGTTTTGTTGTCGAAGCTTTAGTAAGAAGCGGTGTCGGTAATATTGATATAATCGACAGTGACAAAGTTGCGCTTTCTAATTTAAATCGCCAGATAATTGCAACTCATTCATCAATCGGAAAATACAAAGTTGATGTAATGAAAGAGCGCATTCTGGATATTAATCCTGATGTGCAGGTAAATGTAAAAAAATGTTTTTTCCTTCCTGAGACAAAAGACGAATTTGATTTTTCTAAATATGATTATGTTGTCGATGCAGTAGATACTGTTGCTGCAAAAATTCAACTGATAGTGCAGGCAAAAGAAGCAGGCGTTCCAGTTATTTCATGCATGGGTGCGGGCAACAAGCTTGATGCAACGCTTTTTGAAGTTGCAGATATTTCAAAAACAAGCGTGTGTCCGCTTGCGCGTGTTGTTCGGCAGGAATGCAAAAAGCGCGGAATAAAAGATGTAAAGGTTGTTTATTCGAAAGAAAAACCGATAAAGCAGACAGACCGCGAGGCGCCGGGAAGCGTTGCGTTTGTTCCATCGGTGGCTGGCTTAATCATCGCCGGCGAAGTGGTAAAGGACTTGATAAAGGGTTAAATTTCTGTTTTCATAAAACGAGAGGGTTTTTATATTTTTCAATTTACCAAGGAGGATAGAATTGAAAAGTAAATTTAAAATAGTTGTCGTAATGATTTTATGCATGCTGTTCATCGGGGGATACGGCATGACTGATAGTAATACTGATGAAAAAAAATCTTATGTGGGTCAGTATGACGAAAACATGACTCCAGAAAATAGCTGCGTATTCTTTTTCTTAATGCCAGAAAACAATCACGTTAAATTCGTACAGACAAATCCTTCTATGGGCGTAGACATTCAAACTTTAAAACCAATGGGCGATCATGGTGTAATTATTTCAAAACCATGCAAACCTGGTTCAAGTTATATGATAAGAGAAATGAGAGGTGGAAATTTTAACTCTTATTGGTTTATGAGTTTTGGACCTGGTGAAAAATTTTTTACTTTTGATATTCCTGAAACTCCAGGAATATATTTTTACGGCTTTTTCTGGGGAGAAGATATTGCAAAAAAAATATCTCATGGAGAACAGGTTGATCTTGAAAAATTGAAAAAAATAAAATATACCAAACCCTCCTATAAAACAGCAAAAAAATATTTTGAAAGATTTTATGGCGGAACACCATGGTATGACGCTTTTCTTGAACAAAAAGAAATCGTACTAAAAGGAGGAAAGAACAAATGAAGAAATTTTTTATAGCATCAATAATTGTTTTTTCTTTTTTTTGTACAGCAGAAGATGATAAAAAGGAAATAGAATTTGAAAAAAACAAGGTTTACCTGGTTGGTAAAATTAATATGCATGCCGAGCGGAATGAAGTTTTCAAATTTTATGAAAAATCATGGGAAGTGGAAAATACTTCTGCAGATGACGTTTATAATGTGTATGATGATAAGCAAACGCTTGATGGTATTACTTTAAAAAATCATAAATATTTAGAAAATGATTATTTCATTTCTGCAAGATTTTTAGATACTAACGGAACAGTAACAGTATCAGAAATGGTAGAATATCATTTTTATGGTTCTGCCTTAAAGGCATATTTACCACTATATTTTAAAGTTACTGTTCCAAAGGGAGAAAAACTTCTTTATATAGGTGATTTTGATTTTTACTTAGATTCAAAAACGTTTACTGTAAGTAAAATAACTGTATCAGAAAACTTTGATTCTGCAAAAAATTTTTTAAAAAAGCATTATATTTTCGATCAGAATCTCTGCAGAGTAGAAATTCAAAATTTGGAATAATTACTTATATATAAATTTCATATGCAAAAAATTAGGCCGGAGCTGAAGGCAACAGCGACGCAACATTCTGCACAAGCGAAGCGCGGTTCTAGCAGCGAAGCTTCGAGCTAGCCGTTGCGTTCGGTGTTCTTCAGCGGGAGGCCTATTTTTTATCGGAGCTTGTTTTTTAAAAATTATATTCCACTTTTATAAAGAACGAGGAATAATCTTTATAAACGCCGTAGGTGCCGTTTTCGCTCGGGCCAGGAATAAATAGATATGCTCCGCCCGAGATTTTTATTTCATCAGAAACGCTGTAGCTTACCGATGGCATTACTACTGCATCCATCTCGTTAAATTCTATGATTCCGCTTACAGATAATTCAAGAAGCTCATTCATGAATTTTTTTGATACGTTATAGGTTGCGCCGTGAACATAATTATTTTTACGATCAAGTTCATCAAGACTTCCAAAAACGTATTTTCCGAAATACTGAACTGTAATAGTCCAGTCTGACGGCATCCAGTCAAGCCCGATAAGATACGAAAGTTCGTTTCGTGTTAAAGAAGCATCGACAGCTTCCACCGGGGTTCCGTTTGCAAGTGATGTCGCAAGTGCAATGATTTTTTCCTGTACAATCTGCGACGATTTTTTTTGAAAATGGCGGTCCGGGAAGAACGCTGTTTCAAATCTTAAAACGGTTTGTCCAAGTGGAACAGCTGCGTCAGCTCCAATCATCAAAACTCTTTCGTAAATTCCGTCTGGATAAATACCCGATGGGGATGCAG
>CAJORB010000064.1:0-63417 GCA_905236565.1 uncultured Treponema sp.
GCTTTTCGCGAGTGATGTGAATATATCACTTTTTTTCATTTTGTGTCAACATCTTTTTTGCGTTTTTTTGAAAATTTCTTAAAAAAAATTTTTATTTTTTTGCAGAAGTTTTCTTTGCAGCAGTACTCTTTTTTGCCGTTGTTTTAGCAGGAGTTTTTGCCGAAGAAGCCTTCTTAGAAGCAGGTTTAGCGGCTGCTTTTTTAGCTGCAGGTTTCGCAGATGCCTTTGCAGAAGTTTTTGCTGCAGTTCCAGCAGAAGGTTTTACAGCTCCATCTGAGGCAAGTGCAGTCTCGCGCGCTTTGATTTCTGCCTTAATTCTCTTAATTTCTTTTAAAATTGCAGAAACTTTTGTGTCACTGGCTGCGATGGAATTTTTCTTTGCAAAAGTATCAGAAGCATATTCACCAAGAATCTCATACTGTTTTTTAAGTTTTGATTCAAGCTGCATTTTTTCGATGCGAAGCACACTCTTATCGCTGAAATCCTGAACAGCATCACCTGCAACTCCGAGAGCTTTTTTTGATGCTACGATTCCGCGGTCAAAAACCTTTTTAACCTTGTCCATAAAATTCTTTGTTTTTTCTTTAGTTTCCTCTTTCATAAATCAATTCCTCCAGATATGTAAAGCGCGATACAATATAATGTAATAAAAAATCAAAAATCATTCAATTATTTTTACATACATATTGAAGAAAAAATAGCAAATAATTATTATATACCTATTATTTACATTTTAAGGAGGCAACCTAAATGGTTCCAACACTAATCAAAGATTTACTTACACAAAAGGCAGAAAGCCAGAAAGTTACTGTATGCGGCTGGGTCAGAACAGTACGCGATTCTAAAAACCTCGTTTTTATTCAGGTTAATGATGGAAGCTGTTTTGCAAACATTCAGCTTACTTTTGACCGAAACGCTCCTTCAAACAATGCAAATGTAAATAATATCGAAGCTGAACTCAAGAAATTAAACACAGGTGCTTCTGTACGCGCAGAAGGCATTTTAGTAGAAAGCCCTGCTTCAGGACAGGCTGTAGAAGTTACACTTGAAAACCTCACATGCTTAGGTACATGCAATCCGGAAGAATACCCTCTTCAGAAAAACAAGATGTCGATGGAATACCTTCGCGACAATGCACACCTTAGGGCACGTACAAATACTTTCGGCGCAGTTTACCGCGTAAGAAACCAGATGGCTTTTGCAGTTCACAGTTTCTTCCAGGAAAGAGGCTTTCAGTACATCAACGCTCCGGAAATTACATGTTCGGATTGTGAAGGTGCAGGAGAAATGTTCCAGGTAACTACACTCTCGATGGAAAAAATTGCAGAGCTCGGTGTTAAAGCTGGAATCGGCGGAATGAAAATTGAAGACGCACACAAAATAGTTGATTACTCAAAAGACTTCTTCGGAAAAAAAGCATCGCTTACTGTTTCAGGTCAGCTTGAAGCAGAAACTCTTGCAACAGCGTTGAGTCGTGTTTATACATTCGGACCTACATTCCGTGCAGAAAATTCTAACACACCTCGCCACCTTGCAGAGTTCTGGATGATTGAACCTGAGATGGCTTTCTATAATCTCGAAGATGACATGGATATTCAGGAAGACTTCGTAAAATATCTTTTAAACTGGGCACTTACAAAATGCCGCGAAGATCTTGAGTTCTTTGATAAGAGAATTCAGCCGGGACTTATCGAGTCTCTCGAAAAAGTTGCAAATGCAAAATTCGTACGCATCTCGTACACAGATGCAATTGCAGAACTCGAAAAGCATGCAGACAAATTTGAGTTTAAACCTTACTGGGGCTGCGATATTGCTACAGAACATGAACGCTACCTTACAGAACAGATTTATAAATGTCCTGTAATGGTTTACAACTATCCGAAAGAAATCAAATCATTCTACATGAAGCAGAATGAAGACGGAAAAACAGTTAAAGCCGTTGATGTTCTTGTTCCTGGAATCGGTGAACTTATCGGCGGATCTGAACGCGAAGAAGATTATGATAAACTCTGCGCAGAAATCGAACGCCGCGGAATGGATAAAAAGATTTATGACTGGTATCTTGACCTTCGTAAATTTGGAACTGTTCCTCACTCGGGATTCGGGCTTGGATTTGAACGCCTCATAAGATACGTGACAGGAATGGAAAACATCCGCGATGTAATTCCATATCCACGTGCACCGAAACTTGCAGACTTCTAATTGAATTTTTATTAAGGATAAATATGAGTCGAGAAAAAATAGTTGTACTTGATTTTGGTTCTCAATACGCACACCTGATTGCAAAACGATTCCGCATGCTCGGATATTATTCTGAAATTGCACTTCCATCTGCAGACATTTCTGTTTTTGAAAATGCAAAGGGAATCGTTTTTTCGGGTGGTCCTTCTTCTGTTTACGATGAAAAGGTTCCGGAATTTAATTCTAAAATTCTGGAACTAGATATTCCTATCCTCGGATTATGTTACGGACATTATATTGTTCAGCTTGGATACGGCGGAAAAGTTAAAAAGGCCGACGTCGGAGAATTTGGTTTTGCAACGCTTGAATTAAATGAAAACGTTAAGTGTCCTCTCTTTGACGGAATAGAAAAAGAACAGCAGGTATGGATGAGCCATCAGGATGCAGTCTATGAATGCGGTGAAGGTTTTGAAATCGTAGGCTCGACAAAAGACTGTAAGTTTGCAGCAATGCAGAATCTTTCTAAAAAAAGATTTTCACTCCAGTTTCATTGCGAAGTAAAAGATACACCATGTGGAAATAAACTTTTTGAAAATTTTGCATTGTTCTGCAAAATGGAAAAGAATTGGGATCAGGATACAGTTCTTGAAATAATTTTAGACAACATAAAAAAAGATGCAAAGGATAAAAACGTTCTTCTGTTCCTTTCTGGCGGAGTCGACTCAACAGTTGCATTTGCACTTTTAAATAAAGCTCTCGGACAGGAGCGCGTTTTAGGTCTTCATATCGATAACGGTTTTATGCGCAAAAATGAAAGTCAGAACGTTGCAGATCTTTATCACAAATTTGGCTTTACAAATTTTATCGTAGAAGATGCTTCTGAAAGTTTTTTAAATGCAGTTAAGGGACTTACTGATCCGCAGAAAAAGAGAATGGCTGTCGGAGAAAATTTCATAAGCGTAAGAAATGAAGTTGTTGCAAAGCAGCATCTCGATGAAGACAAGTGGCTTTTAGCCCAGGGGACACTCTACCCTGACATCATCGAGTCAGGCGGAACTAAAAACTCAAATACAATTAAAACTCATCATAACCGCGTAGATGGAATTCAAAAGCTTCTGGAAAAAGGTCTCATAATTGAACCGATTAAAGAACTTTATAAAGACGAAGTTCGTTCCATAGGAAAGAAAATCGGACTCAATGACGAACTTGTAATGCGCCATCCTTTCCCGGGTCCGGGACTTTCGATTAACGTTCTTTGTTCTGACGGAATTTTGTCTGACGGTGATAAAGCTGAATTAAACAACGCCCAGAAAGAACTTGAAAAAATCGAGCTTACTCAGTTCTGCGAAAAATGTACTGCTAAGATGACAAGAAGCGTGCTCCCTGTAAAATCTGTTGGGGTTCAGGGGGATTTCAGGACTTATCGTTTCCCGGCAGTCCTCACGTTTGCAGAAGAAGAAAACGGATTTTATCATATTCCGCATAAATGGGAAAAAATCGAAAGCGCATCAAGCACTATTACGAACAGTTCTTCCCTTATTAATAGAACAATTTTAAGACTCTGGAAGCGTCCGGGACTTTCTGACGGCGATTTTAAACTTTTAGAGGGCTACTGCGACAAAAAAAGACTTGACCAATTGCGAGAAGTGGATAATATAGTACTTACGGAGTTACATAAATCGAACTGGTATAATAGAATATTCCAGCATCTTACGATCGACATTCCGTATGCTTCAAAAGCCGACCATGCATGTTTTGTACTGCGCCCGGTTGTTTCTGAAGATGTAATGACTGCACGTTTTGCACATCTGGACCTTGAATTATTAAAAGTTATAATAGAAAAGATTTCAAAACTGGATTTTGTTGATGCACTTTATTACGACGTAACCAACAAACCGCCTGCCACATTTGGCTGGGAGTAATTACGATTCGGAGAGACGATGAAAAAAATTGGACTGGCAGTTCACAACATTCACGAAGAATACAGTATTGAACTTATCCGCGGGGTAGAAAAATACTGCAGTGAAAATGATTTACAGCTCTTACTCTTTCCTGTTAATGCCCAGAAATCAGAAAACCACGGTTTTGAATACCGTGCCCAGTCAATAAAAAATCTCCTTACTCCCGAAAATGTTGACGCACTCATTTTAAGTTCAGGAACTCTTTCTTCTTTCATTACAAAAGAAGAATTTATTGAATACGTAAAGACATTAAGTCCGCTTCCTGTAGTAAGCATCGGGGTTGATGTTCCGGGTGTTCCGACCATTTTGAGTAATTCAAAAAAGGCTTTTACGAATAACATAAAGCATCTTATAAAAAAACATCACAGAAAAAATTTTATACTTCTATGCGCATCAGAAAATAACTATGATGCAGTTTCAAGAAAACAGTGGTTTTTAGAAACACTCGAATCTTTTAAGATGTATATGGATAAAACAAAAATCATCAATGCCGACTTTAACAAAATCAGGGCAAAGAACGCGATTAATCTTTATATTTCTAAATTCGGCGTGGATTTTGACTGCATAGTATGTCTTAATGACGGAATGGCTTTTGGTGCAATAGAAGCACTTACGGAGCACGGAATAAGAATTCCTGAAGACGTAATCGTAACAGGATTTGACAACTCAAAGCGTGCAAGATTTTCTGAGCCTTCTCTTTCTACAATCGACCCGCAGATTTCACTCCAGTCATATGTGGCAACTCAGGTTGCCTGCGATCTTATTGATGGAAAAAAAACAGATGAAATCTATTATGTAGAAGCTACAGAAAGGTTCCGTGTAAGCTGTGGTTGTGTTAAAGGCAGATGGCTTTTAAGTGATTCTGTTGACTACTATGGCCGCCGCCATAATTTTTCTAAAAAGAGCCTTTATTCTCTTGTCCACAGCGTTCCGAATATCGTCAATACAGAACTTTACGCGTTGCACCAGCTCATCCAGAACTCTCTTGCAATCGTAAGTTTAAACGAGCTTTACAGACTTATTTCTAAATACATAGACAGAACTTCTCTTGAAGCAATGGCAATTTTTACTTATGACAAGCCTAAAGATTATTTACCAGATACAACATCTTTTAAAATGCCTCATAAAGTAAAAAGGGTTTTTGTTTATGAAAAGCTGAATGACAAAAACATCAACACAGAAAACAAAATCTTTAATCCGTATAAAGAAGCTTTTCCAGAAGATACATTCAAGCACTATTACAGAAAACTTGTCTTCTACCCTCTTTTTGAATCAACATACCAGTACGGTTATATTATCGTTCCGCTTGAAAACCACGACTATCTTTTCTACGAACTTATTCTTGAATCGTTCTCAAAAGAAATTACTGCTTCTATCAAACTTGAACTTGAACAGGAAGCAAACACAATTCTCGAAAACAAAAATTCACGCCTTATTGAATACAACACAAGAATGGCAACTCTTTCTACAACCGATGAACTTACAAAAATCAATAACCGCCGTGGATTTACAATAGAAGCAAACAAACTTTTAAAGGCTGCAAAATCAAAAAACCGCTACGGAATGATTTTATTCTGCGACATGGATGGACTTAAAAAAATCAACGATACATATGGCCATGAAGCAGGAGACCGCGCAATAATTGCAGAATCTAAAATCCTTCAGAATATTTCAAGAAAATCAGACGTAATAGGACGATTCGGTGGTGATGAGTTTGCTCTTGCAATCGAAGGAATGGATAAAAAATCGTTTAAACTTCTTGAGCAGAGAATCATCGAAGAAAGCAATACATACAATAAAACGAGCAAAGAAAAGTTTAAGGTTTCGATAAGTATCGGAGCAGCTCAATACACGCCTGCAAACAATGACCTCGAAAAGCTTCTCGCGATTGCCGACAAAGAGCTTTACAAAGTCAAGGCAAAAAAGCATAAAGAAAATAAATAAAAAATCCGCACTAAAAAGTGCTGACATACTGGTAAAAACTAACCCTTATATGATGACACCTGCTCTGCAATAAGCGGAATAAGCTGTTTTTTTCTTGATACAACTCCCTGAAGGTAATAAACATTCTCCTCAAGTCTTGGGAAAGTAATGAACGGCTTAAACTCTTCGTCTGCAGTCATTAAAAGAATGCTCGAAAGCTGCGTAATATCTGTAACAAGAATTGCAGAAAACAGCGCTTTATTTGAACGCCGTTCGATTTCAAGTTCACTTAAGAAATCTGCTTTATGGTCAAGGATTTCCTTTGTGTTTCCTACTTCTACCTGGCTTATCGTATAACAGATTTTCCCTTCGTTATAAATCTTCATATCCTGTGCAATAAGTTCAGAAGGTTTGCGGCCTGTAATCTGGCTTCCTGCAAGAAGAATTTCTGAACTTAATTCTTTGATATCAAGATTTGTTATGCTTGAAAGATATTCTGCAATATCGCGGTCAAAGTCAGTAGTCGTTGCAGACTGAAGCCCTAACGTATCAGAAAGAATTCCGCATAAAAGCAGAGACGCAATATCTTTTGGAATTGAAACCCTGTATTCTTTATACAAATTCGTGATTAAAGAAGAAGTTGAACCAACCGGTTTGTTGATGAATGTAATCGGATATGAAGTCGAAAGTGTTCCAAGCCTGTGATGGTCTATTACTTCAAGAATTTTATAATGTTCGATTCCGTCGATAGCCTGACTCATTTCGTTGTGGTCAACGAGAATAAACTCGACATTAGGTTCGAGAACCAAATCGTGTTCAGAAATTACGCCGACAACAACATTGTGTTCATCAACTACAGGAAGATAACGGCACGGAGAACTTTTTAACGCTGCCTGAATCTTTGTAATCGTATCATCAGGGTGAACAGGTGCAATTTCAAGATCGCCTATTACAGAAACCGGCATCGAATATGCAATGAGCATCGAAGTCGGGGAAGTTCTGTAAGGACTTATGATTACAGAAACACCGTGCTTTTGAGCAAGCTCACGAAGTTCTCTGTTAAGGGCAAAGCCAGAAGTCAAAATCAAAAGCTTTACATTGTTTTCTATCGTAAGCTTTAATAAATCTTCGCGGTTACTTGCGATGACAACAACATTTTCTGTTTCGTGGCTCTTAAGTCTCTGAACCCATGAATCAAGCGATGAAGAACCAACAAGCACTGTATATTTTAAAAGCTTTGAGTCATCTTCGTTTGAAATTACAGGCTGTGCATTAAGCGTTTTCTGGATAAGGTTAATGCTTGTCGCAATAGGTCGTGGCTTTTCGGGATTTAAAACAGTTAAAATTTTCTGTGCAAAAGCTGAATAATGCAAAAGCGACTGATACTTCCCGTTTCTGTCAGTTACAGGAAGAACTCGAAGGCCTGTTGATTCCATACGGCCAAGTGCTTCCCATACAGAAACGTTTTCATCAACCGTCTCAAAATTTTTGGGCATGTAATACTTTACTTTAGGCTGAAGATCCTGAAAATATTCCGGGCGGTTGATATTAAATTTATTAAATATATAAGCTGTCTGAGGATTTAAATGTCCTGCGCGAGCTGCTTTATAGTTTGAAAAGCCGAGAAGATTTTTTAATGCCGCATAACCGCATGCAGACGCTACTGCATCTGTGTCGGGATTTTTATGCCCGATTACGTAAACTGTTTTTTCCATGGTTTTATTTCCTAGCAGAAACTTTCGAGAACTTTCTTATAGATTTTAAGCCCTGCATCAATTTCGTCATAAGAAATCGTAAGCGGAGGAAGAAATCTTACAACATCGCTTCCTGCAGTTGTTGTACAAAGACCTTCTTCAAGACATTTTACTTCGATATCAAAAGGTTTGATCTTTGAATCAATCTGAGTTCCGATCATAAGACCTTTTCCCCTTACATCTTTTACAATAGGAAGATCCCATGTCTTGATTATGTTTCTTATGTATTCACCTTTCTGCTTAACTTCATACAAAAAGTTTTCGTTATTTACTGTATCAAGAACAACCTGAGCTGCAGCACATGCAAGCGGGTTTCCTGCAAATGTCGACTGGTGATCACCTGCAACAAAAACATCCTTTGCCTTTCCTCTAAAAAGACATGCGCCCATAGGGATTCCGCCTGCGATGCCTTTTGCAAGCGTTACAACTTCCGGCTCTATTCCAAGATCATCGCTTGCAAGGAAAGTTCCTGTTCTTCCAACGCCTGTCTGAACTTCATCGCACATTACGATAGCACCTGCGTCGCGCGCAGCTTTTGCGGCAGCCTGAGCCCATTCTTTATCGATTAAGTTTACGCCGCCTTCTCCCTGAATGCACTCGATAAACAATGCGGCTGTCGTATCATCAAAAGCGTTTTTAAGACCTTCAAAATCGTTAGCCTTGATTGTTTTAAAGCCGTCAGGATATGGTGCAAAAGAATCCGGATGAAACCTGTCCTGGCCTGTTGCAGTCAATGTTGCAAGAGTTCTTCCGTGAAAAGAAGACTCGAGCGTTACGATTGTCTTTCTCTTTGAACCGCCGTTAAGCTGACCGTATTTTCTTGCAAGCTTTATTGCAGCTTCGTTTGCTTCGGCTCCTGAGTTTCCAAAATAGCCCCTGTCAAATCCAAGAGAATTTAAAAGGTTTTTTGCATATTCAGCTCCGACATCGCTGAAGTAATAGTTTGAAATATGAATCTGTTTTTTTGCCTGTTTTGCAATTGCCTTAACAAGAGGTTTGTAATCATGTCCAAGACAGTTTACGCCGATACCTGCAATAAAATCGATATATTTTTTTCCGTTGATGTCCCACATTGTAGAACCCTTTGATTTTGCAAATGTGACATCAAAGCTTCCATAATTATTTACAATTAATTTCTCCATAAACAACTCCATTAAAAGTCAATAAACGCACTAAATTTCACGCGGCAAAAATCCTTGTATAAAACAAAAAATCTCGCGCGAAAATCCGCACTAATAAATCATCGTACCAATACCGCGGTCGCTGAACATTTCTATCAAAAGCGAATGAGGAACACGGCCGTCAATGATGTGGGTACGGGGAACTCCTCCAGAAAGCGCAATTTCGCAGCATTCGATTTTTGGAATCATTCCGCCTGCGATAATTCCCGTCGCCTTAAGAGAACCGATTGCAGTACGCTCAATGCGCTTAATCAATGTTGCAGGATCGTTGATGTCGCGAAGAATACCCGGAACATTCGTAAGCTGAACAAATTTTTCTGCCTTTAGGCTAACTGCAATTTTTGCTGCAGCAGTATCTGCGTTGATATTATAGCGTGCCTCATCTCCCTGCTCACCGAGAGCAACAGTCGATACAACCGGAATAAAACCCTGATCTAAAAGAGTAGTTAAAATCTGAGGATTTACGTCAGTAACTTCTCCAACAAAGCCAAGATCCTTTTCTGTCTTTTTTGCTCGAAGAAGACCGGAGTCAACTCCAGAAAGTCCTATTGCCCTTCCGCCTTTCTGCAAAAGAATGCCGACGATATCTTTATTCAGTTTACCGGTTAAAACCATCTGAACGATTTCCATGGTTTCTGCATCAGTATAGCGAAGTCCGTCAACAAACTTAGATTCTTTTCCAACACGTTCAAGCATGTGATTTATTTCTGGTCCACCACCGTGAACAAGCACGACCTTGATACCGATTGTGTTAAGAAGAACGATGTCTTCCATTACGGCCTGCTTTAATTCTTCGTTGAGCATTGCGTTTCCGCCGTATTTTACGACAACGATTTTTCCAACCCACTGCTTAAAATATGGCAGAGTCTGAACAAGTACTTCTGACCACTGCTCTGTAGTTAATGTCGTTATATCTTCTTTCATGATCTGTAATCCCCGTTAATCTTAACATAATCATAAGTCAAGTCACAACCCCAGGCCTGACCTTCTGCCTTTCCGTCTTCGAGCGTTACAAGAATTTCTATTGCTTCAGAAGAAAGGATTTTTTCTGCCTTATCTTCGTCAAACGAAAGTCCAACCCCGTTATGAACAACTTCGATTGAATCATCAGAGTAAAGGCTTTCTACACCATCTGACTTAACTTCAAAATATCTTTTACCGTCTGCCCTGCTAGAAAAATAAACGCATGTTTTATCCGGATTAAATTCAAAACCTGAATAACCCATCGCGCATAAAATTCTTCCGCAGTTTGCATCACGTCCAAACATTGCAGCTTTAACAAGATTAGATCTGATGATTTCTTTTGCAAGTCCGCGTGCTGCAGTAATATTCTTTGCACCTTTTACAGTACATTCAACTAAACGACTTGCACCTTCACCATCGGCTGCAATTTTCATTGCCATAACTTTATTTAAAGCGTTAAGTGCATTTAAGAAAATCTCGTAATCTTTTCCTGCATTTTTAATTTCTTTATTGCCAGCAAGGCCATTTGCTAAAATCGTAAGAGTATCATTTGTACTTGTATCGCCGTCAACAGAAACGCAGTTGTAAGTTCCAAGGATTGATTCATGCAAAGCTTTATCCAGCATCTTTGAAGAAATTGCACAGTCAGTCGTAACAAAGCAGAGCATAGTTCCCATGTTAATGTGAATCATACCCGAACCCTTACACATCGCACCGATTTTTACAGTCTTTGTGCCAAGCTCAAACTGGACTGCACACTCTTTGTTCTGCGTGTCGGTTGTCATGATTCCTATGCTTGCGTCTTTATGACCTTCTTTAGAAAGAGCATTTTTTAAGTTAGAAATATTTGCTTCGATTTTTTCTACCGGAACCTGCTGACCGATGATTCCGGTTGAACATACGATTACATCGTCAGAAGAAATTCCAAGTTCTTTTGAAGTGCATTGTGCCATGCGTTTTGCAACCTGAGCGCCCTGCTCTCCCGTGCACGCATTTGCATATCCTACGTTAACGATTGCAGCCTGAGCTTTTCCGTTTGAGAGAATTTTTTTTGTATATTTTACGCTTTCTGCTTTTACGCGGTTACTTGTAAAAACACCTGCAGCGTTGCAAAGTTTTTCTGAATATACTAAGGCAGTATCATTTTTTTCGCGGCCGGCTTTTATTCCGCAGTGATAACCACTTGCCGTAAAACCAAGCGGTGCCGTTACTCCGCCCTCGATAAAAGTCAATTTTCCTTCCATAAGTTTTGCCTCCGCAATTTTGCATTTCAAAGCTGAATTTACCAAATGACCATCATCAATGCAAAATCAATATTTACGCATAAATATACATCTTTTTGTATATTTATGCAATACAAGAGAATCAAATCCATGTGGAATTTTAAGCCATAACCGGCAACTTAGCCACATCAATCACAATTTGGCGGGGGAAGGATAAAATATCAAAATACAAGAAAAATTTATAAGCTATTCTTGGTTGTTGCTGCAATCATATTCCGAGTAACATTCACAAATATTTTCTTCAATTTTTTTATGAATACCTGTTATTGCATTAACAGTTTTAGAATTTTCTGTATTCAATGTATCAAAAGGTATAGAGAATAATGACAATGAATATATTTCATTATTAATCTTTATAGAAAAATATTCTTCGACATCATCCCAATCTTCAGATAAATCTAGAAAAAAATTAAAATTTCCATGATTTAATGTCGAAACTTCACTTTCATCTAAATGAATTTTTATTGGGTTATCAAGCAAATTTGAATTTACTTTTTTTATTAAAATGATATCTCCATCAACTGATGCTTCATAACTTTTTTCAAAACCAGGGGTTTCGTAATAATAATACAATTCAATATTTTTTCTATTACATCCACTCATAAAAACCACAACTCCTATAATTGAAAGAAAACATAATAATTTTGATGACATATTAAACATTAGTATACCCCTCTGCATTTATATCCATTTTCCATCCTTAAAGTATTTTCGGATAATACTGGATCAAAGACTGTGTTATACTCTTCAAGC
Source organism: uncultured Treponema sp. (assembly GCA_905236565.1). Classification (GTDB taxonomy): domain Bacteria; phylum Spirochaetota; class Spirochaetia; order Treponematales; family Treponemataceae; genus Treponema_D. Next base: position 12,000 of record CAJORB010000064.1, read on the forward strand.
TTATCATTTGTAGACCAAACTGTTCCATCGGATAATGTAACTTTATGATAACCCACTAATAGTTTCCGCACTTGTCTTTTAGGATTGGTATCTGTGTAATCATATGTTCCAACTCTAATTAATTTATCACCAGCGTGAGTACCTACGATATTATGAAATGCATGTATTAGCTCGTGACCGATAGATATTTCTTCCGCAGTGTCTTCAAGTAATAGACCTGCAGGGGAAATTGTAGGAACCTTTGATGTGGAATGCTTCCACGAAATCACTATTTTTTTATCACGAGAACAAGAATTACCTTCCTTTGGATTATATTTAATGGAAACAGTTCTATCAGAAGAAATAATAGTCCTTAACAATATTGTTCCAGAATTCTTATTTCCAGAACCTTCATTTTTTATCACAATTTTTTTATCCGAAATTTCCAAAACATCATCAGTAAGTTTTTGCACTAAAGAAAGAAATATAAGTTGCATTTCAGGGGTTAATGATGAAACGTCAAGTTCCCTTCCATCCGGGTCCGTATATCTCACCGGATTGTTCGCTGCATAATGGTACAAATGAAAATTGACCGGAGTAACTGCATTTTTTTTGATAATTTTTGCTGAATTTAATAAGGTTATCCAGTTGTTTCCGGGTGTGAGGACACTTTTTTTAAGGATTTTTGCAGTTTTCAAGCCTGTTTTTCCTTTTTTTAATTCCGTTTTATACCTTATTTTACCACTACTCCGACCAAATCACAATTTGGCGGGAGAAGTTTTTTTTACTTTTTTTTATTATTCATTCACAGCAGAGCTGTAAAACTGTAACATTAATCTACAGACCAAATCATTTAAATCACTTTTATCATAAAAAAATACATTTTTTTTAAATTTGACAGTGTATCATTTTTATGTTACACTAAAACTATGAAGAAAGAAGATTGTGTAATTTACAAAGGCAAATTCTTCCAGATTGAATGGTATTATGATGCAAATGGAAACAGCCAGCCTTATGATTATTACGAATCTTGCGATTTAAACCAAAAGCGCAAATTTTTGATGCTTTGTCAAAGGATGGGTGATTTTGGAAAAATAAACGACATTACGAAATTCAGAAATGAAGGAGATGGAATATTCGCGTTTAAACCACAGCCTGACCGATACCTTGCTTTCTTCAAAAAGGGCAGCAAAATTATCGTTACGAATGCTTTTAGAAAATCAGGCGATAAAATGCCTAATAATGAAAAGAGTCTTGCCGTAAAAAAACGTGAGGATTATCTAAACCGTAATCCAGACATAGAGGAGGAAACGAAATGACAACTTTTGAAAAATTTTTTGCTGAAAATCCTGAACAAAAAGAAATTTATGATAAAGAATACAATGATTTTTTACTTTCAGAGTTCATGATTGAACAGATGGAAGCTCGTCATATTTCAGTGCGCGAACTTGCAAAGCAGGCTGATGTTTCTCCAACTGTAATTCAAAAACTTCGCTCAAAGAATTCTCAGAAAGTAAATCTTACGACTTTTACTTCTGTTCTTCGATGTCTCGGGTATCAAATCAAACTTGAAAAAATGCCCGCTGACAGAAAATAGCAAATGTCCCTACACTTTTCGCTTTACTCTCTCCGAACGGCTGCACCTCGGCTACAATCACTTACCGGAGGGAAGTATGTCTACTATTACCTTAGATAAGAATTATATCACAAAAAAACATATCCAAAAAACAAGTATTTCTCCTAGAATAAATAAAAATAAACATATATTAAGCGCCTTCTTTAATTTGATTTCTAAAATCAAAAAAAGATGAAAATAACAAAAAAATATACAGGATACGAAAAGCAAAAAACTAAATATACCAAAAGTTAACAATCTAGAAGTATCCATTACTGTGCCTCCAAAAACTGTTTCAGTAATCTTAACTCTTGTCTTACCTGTTCAGTTTTTTCAGGATTTTTTTTAAAGATTCCTGCAGTTTTCAAGCTTGTTTCCCTTTTTTTAATTCCTTTTCATACCTTATTTTACCACTACTCCGACCAAATCACAATTTGGCGGTGGTAGGATTTTTTTACTGAAGGAAGAAATAAATTTCCCAATTAATGTGAAGAAGAAAAATAATGCCCTATAAAATATAATACTTCCCATAAAAAAAATATAACAAAGGAATCTATAAGCATTATTTTAAATTTAATTCTTCGTACAAAAGCATAAATAAAGGAAATTGGAATTAACAATAATCCTGCGACTGAATATTCTAGGAAATCTTTTAAATTAAACATTATTCTCTAATCTCCTCTAAATCTTTTTTCATCATAATGAGTTCATCTTCTCTCAATAAACGTTCTCCTTTTTCTGGCGGTTACCTGCCTTACGGCAGGTCGCGCTTTTCGTACCTGCTCGAAACTTCACACAGTAGTGCTCGATGTAAGGCGCCGTCTAACCGCGGCCGTCCACTCTGCTTTGCAGGTACTTCAATCGCTAACTGAGGATAACATAGAAAAAAAACTCTAAGTAAAAAATCTAAAGCAGAAGACTTATTTATTTTTCTCCCATTTCTCATAATAATCTTTAACAAGAGGAGCCATTTCAATTATTTTATTATACTCTTCGGACCCATTATCCAACTCAAATAAATCTATTTTTCTACTATGAGGATCGGAAATAAAATCCTTAATAAAACTATCGTAACCCTTGCAGTATGGATGTATTTTTTTACTGATTAAAATTGGAAGAATTTTGTAATTATAACTAACAATTGCATCTAAAAAACAATCATGTTCTTTATCAATGTATAAATCTGCTTCAATTATACTATCTGGAACAATATCAAACGCATTCAAATTATTTGCCAATATCTCCAAAGTCATTTTATTATCAGTTATCATTTTTATGACATCACTTTTTTGTAAAAATAAATTCATCATTTCTTCTTGGTTGAATAAAATTAATTGCTCAAAATACCATCCTGAAATCAATGTGTATGGTGGAAATTTAAAATTATCATCTTCCTTAATCTCAGTTTTCGACATAACCTCTTTAAATATCTCTACACTATTCTCTGTATTAAAAGATATTGACAAAAAAAGCGCATTATACCAACCTTTTTTATTTCTTAATTTGGTATCAGCTCCTTTAAGTAGCAATTCTCTTACATATTCTATTCTTTGTGTCTTGATTGCAGCCATTAATAAAGTATCATCAAAACAATATGTATCAGGGGAAATTTTTGTATTTATTAACTTCATTATAGGAAGATAGGAATTAAATACATTATATATTCTTTCACAAATAATATTATATTGTTCTTGAGTAAAGTTATTTTCGTTTATAATTGCCTTAATTTTTTCAATGTCATTTTTTTTGGCGAATATTACAATTTCAGTTAGTTGTTTTTCGAAAATCATGTTTCGAACTCTTTCAACATTTTCAACTTTATTATCCTGAATTAGTTTTTCAATCTTATCAATTTCTCCATTATTCAACATCTTTTCAATTTGGCGTAAATCATTTTTAGAGCAGGCACAAAACAAAATTGAGATTAATGTAATACATATTATGTTTTTAGACATTTATTTTTACTCCTATTAGTTTAACCGAATTATGTATAACTATTTTATATTCCACTTACTGAATTAATCTATTATCCATATACGATCTGGACCTTGTAATTTTAGTTTATTATAGAAATCTTTATAAAACTTTTCATAACCCGGCGTACCTTTATTTATCTGCGGGTCATGTATAAAATGCAAATCAAGTTCTCCATCTTCTCCTATAAATCCGCCATCATTATTTACATTAAGTATTGTGAAAAAATGCCCATTACACCTACCAATGACAGTTACACCTTTTGGCGAATCTTTTATAACTTTTAACAACACCGTTATCGTACTTTGTTTTGTTACAGCCATTATATGATTTGCTTTCTTGCCTGATACATCCTCATATAATGCTTCAATAGTATTCCTATCCATATTCGCATCCGTTTCATTACGAGGATTAACAGTATCATTTGCATGATCATAATAATTAAAATACTTATCGTTTCCAGCAAAAGATTCTAAACTTGGTTCATAAAATGGAATATTATGCTGTTCACAATATCTTCTTGCATCCGAAGTTCTTTTTTTTCTAGCAGTCATTGCATTGTTATATATCTCAGTAAATAAACATCCAAAAGCGCCAATAGTATTTTGTTTTGTAACTGTTTTACTACCATTTTCGTCTATTTCATATTTACCGGAAGGAGTCTTACCCATTGTTACACTAGTATGTTTAAGTCCATTCTGCTTATTATGATATTCAGGTCTATTAAAGAACCTTCCATCCGGGTCCGTATATCTCACCGGATTATTGCTTGCATAATGGTACAAATGAAAATTGATGTGACTAAGGTAATATCAGCCTCAATCAACTATTTCAAAGAACTTATATTCATTTTATTGTATAATAATACAAAAATCTAGATTTTAATCACCTTAGTATCCTTATGCAGAACGCCCGCGGCGAAATGAAGTAAACTTCAAGAAGCCGCGGGCGTTCTTAGTTATTTTAGTAAATTCAGTTTAAATAAAACTTAGCAGATTTCGTAAATCCAGCCTTCTGGTGCTTCTATGAGTCCCATCTGGATTCCTGTAAGTGTTTCGTAAACTTTTTTAAGTACAGGACCAAAGTCGTTCATTCCGCTTGGAAGACAGATTTCTTTTCCATGATCAACGATTTTTCCAATCGGTGAAATTACTGCTGCTGTTCCGCACAAACCACATTCAACAAAATCAGGAAGTTCATCTTTATGAATCTTTCTTTCTTCTACTTCGATTCCAAGATATTTTTTTGCAACATCAACGAGAGAACGTCTTGTAATTGAAGGAAGAATGCTGTTTGATTTTGGTGTTACAAGCTTATTGTCTTTTGTTACAAAGAGAATGTTTGCTCCACCTGTTTCTTCGATGTATGTATGTGTCTGTGGATCAAGATACATGTTTTCGTCAAAACCGTTTTTGTGTGCATCTACGATATTGTGAAGACTCATCGCATAGTTAAGTCCGGCTTTGATGTCACCTGTTCCGTGAGGAGCAGCTCTGTCAAGGTCAGAAATACGTACTGTAATCGGATGAGCACCGCCTTTAAAATAAGGTCCTACTGGTGTTCCGAAAAGTCTGAACTGATATTCTTCTGCCGGTTTTACACCGATTACTGAACTTGAACCGAACATATAAGGACGAAGATACAATGTTGCACCGCTTCCATATGGTGGAACCCAGCTTGCATTTGCACTTACAACCTGTTTTACTGCATCAATAAAGCGTTCTTTAGGAAAGACCGGCATTTCCAAACGTTCACAAGTTGTTGCCATACGTTCAGCATTTAAATCCGGACGGAAAGTAACAATCTTGCCTTGTTTTGTAGTATAAGCTTTAAGACCTTCAAAACATGTCTGCGCATACTGAAGGACGCCGGCACATTCAGAAATTGCGACTGTATTATCGTCTGTCAAAGTTCCGTTGTCCCATGCGCCGTCTTTAAAATTAGAAACGTAACGCTTATCTGTCTTAATGTAGCCAAATCCGAGACTACCCCAATCAAGATTTTGTTTTTCCATTTTTATTCCTCCTACTTTTTAAAAGCAGTTAATATCTTTATTATATATTAAAAAGCTGAATATGACAACATACGATTTTAGCATTCATCCTGGCACCGAAACTCTTTATATGGAATTATTCAGTTTAATATGCTATAATTTCTGTTATGGCAGATAAAGACTGCACAATCGGAGTGATGATACATGACTCGTATACTGACTATACGAAGGAGATGATCAGCGGAATCTCCACATTCTGCAATGAAAAAAACTGCAGAATTCTTGTGTTTCCTGTCGGGGAACTTGGAATTTCGTATTCACCCTTTGAATACCAGCACCGGGCCATAGCCGCATTTGCAAACAGAAATAACCTTGACGGTCTCATTATTGCCACAAGTACTCAAGGCAACCATGTTTCAAAACAGACACTCATCGATTATGTCCACAGCTTTAATGAAATTCCTCTTGTAAGCATAGGTATAGAAATTCCTGAAGTACCAAGCATACTCGTAAACTGCGAGCCGGGACTCAGGGCAATAATTACAGATCTTATAGAAAACCACAAAAGAAAAAAATTCTGTGTTCTCGCGGTTGAAGGAAATTCAATAGAAGCGCATGACCGTCTTAAAGTAATAAAGAAAGTCCTTAAAGAATATAAGATTGAACTTAATGATTCTGACATAATTCTCGGTGCTTTTACTTACGAAAGTGCTGCAGATGCAATTGCTGAACATGTTAAAGAATACGGTTCGCTTGATTACGATGCTGTAATCTGCTTAAACGACGACATGGCTTTTGCGTGCATCGATTACTGCAAGGAACACGGCATTAAAATCGGCAAAGACATTTCTATAACCGGCTTTGACGACATAAAACGCTCGGCATACATAAACCCGAGTCTTACAAGCGTAAACCAGCAGACAATAAAACAGGGATTTATTGCAGCTCAGATAATCTGGCGTCTCATACAAAAACAGAAAGTAGATTTAATTACTCCGATTTCAACAGTTCCGATTTTCAGAAAGTCATGCGGATGCATTGAGCTTAATGACTCATCCACAAATTATCTTGATTTAAATTACAACGAAATAAAATTTGATTCGAGCGACAGAGAATCTACGGTTGTAGAATGGATTGCAAAAAAAGCACAGCTTCTCAAAATGAATTTCTTTCACTCCTATTCTCAGGCAGAAATTAATCTTGAAAAATTCAGGAAAACGTTTAAGGGAAATGTTCAGCAGTTTGATATCAACAAAGGTGCAATCGTTCTTTTTGATCCGCCTTTATATAAAGATCAGAATTATACAAGTATTGAACTTCCAGAAGAAGCTTACATGATTGCAGCTTTTGACAATCATAAAAACACGATGATTGACCCCGAATAAGCTTCGGTAAAATTTAATCCAAGAAAAAATATTTTGCCGCAAAAATTTAAATTTGACAGCAAAAGACTTTATTATGTAAGTACTATTTCAAAATGTGAACTTATTTACGGTTATATCATATATGAGAAAGGCAGTTTTGAAGAACTTCTTTACGAAATGATGATAACAATCCTTTCGCATCTTATGTCTTCTGCATATCAGAATACAAAAAAAGAAGAAGCTGCAAAACTTTTAACTCAGCAGAATGAAATCCTTTCGATTATGTCAACGACAGACGAGATGACAGGTCTTTTAAACCGCCGCGGTTTTATGGCCTTTGGTCAGCAGGCTATCTATATGGGGCTTTGCAAAGACCAGTCAGGACTTGTAATATACGGTGACATGGACGGATTAAAGATAATAAACGATACATACGGCCATGATGCAGGCGATATTGCGATAAAAGCAGAAGCAGAGATATTAAAATCTATATTCCGTGCAACAGACATAATAGGAAGAATCGGCGGCGACGAATTCTGTATCGTAGCTCCGGGACTTCCTGAGCGTATTATTCCAAGAATCAAGGAAAATATACAAAAAGCCTGCGATAACTGGAACAATTGCGAAAACCATCCGTTCAGGCTTTCGATAAGCCTTGGTTATGCAAAATTTGAAAAGTCGTGCTCAAGCCTTGTAGAAATAATGCAGAAGGCAGACGAATCATTGTATAAAGAAAAAAAACTGCGTCACAAACAGGGACTTAAAATTACGAACACTTGATTTTAATTATTCTTGCATTCCCTTCTACGGTAATCTTTTCTCCCGGTGAAACTGCAAAAATATCTTCTTTATTAAAATCAAATTTCTGTCCGTCAGAATTTTTTATCGTTCCGGAGCCTTCAAGACAGAAAATCATCTGCCAGCTGCAGCTTTTCTCTTTATCTTCTGAACAAAGCATGCTGTAACCGCCCTTAACTTCTATTTCTTCAAGAGAAAAATATCTGCATTCAAACTCACCTTTAAAAGGAGCTACAGGAATAAGCGAATCTTCTTTTATTACCTTAAGTCCTTTTTCTACATGAACTTCGCGTGGTCTTCCCCAGTCATAAAGCCTGTAAGTAAGGTCACACGACTGCTGAACTTCTAAAAGCCTTAATCCCCCGCCTATTGCATGTACGGTTCCAGACGGAATAAAAACAAAATCCCCTTTTTTTACGTTTACAAAATTAAGATATTTTTCAAATTCATTATTTTTAATTGCAGATGCAAGCTCGTCACTTGAGTAAATTCCGTCTGAATTTTTTTTAAGACCAAAAACAAGCTTTGCATCGGATGCTGCATCAAGCACGTACCAGCACTCTGTTTTTCCGACATTACCCTCGCCTTCAAGTTTAAGCGCAGCCTCATCATCCGGATGAACCTGTACAGAAAGCGTATCATCTGCCTGTATAACTTTTATCAAAAGAGGATAAGTGCTGCACGCATTATAAAAGTTTTCGTGTCGTGCCGCAGGATGAACAGAAGCAATCCAGTTTTCATAACCCCATACTTTATCAAGTCTGATCGGATCCAGTTTAATCATTGTGCATTCCTAAAAAAAAGCCGGGTTTTTCGCCCGACTCTTTTTTCTTATTTTTCCCAGAGCTTTTCAGGGTAATAGTTTGTCTTTATTTTGTTGATGATTTCCTGTTTTACAATTTCGCGGTCTTCTGGATAAGTCATACCGAACCAGCTTTCTGTTGAATTAAAGAATTTAATTTTTCCCTTTCCGCTTTTTACGATATCACTTGCAGCAACAGGAAGAAGCGCTTCTTTCTTTTCTGTATAAAGACCTTCTTTCTTAAAGTTGTCCCAGTATTCATGGAATCCTTCAAATGCTTTTGGAGTAAAGCCGAAAAGGTTCATGCTTACCCATTCTTTTCCTGTTAATTTAATGATTTTTCCATCGAGGTCGCTTACGATGTCACTTCCTTCGTAACTGATTTTTGTATTTTCAACGATTCCGTCAAGATAACCGTCTTTTACTGTACAGACACCGCGGGATACAGAGCCGTTTTTACTCATTGTTTTTTCGAGTACATATCCTACCATTGCATGTTCTGTCGAGTCATTCGAAATAGAAGAAAGATATTCTCCGAGTGTTACGAATGCTTCGCGTCCATAATAGTCATCAGAATTTATTACTGCAAAAGGAGCCTTGATTTTTTCTTCTGCACACAAAACTGCATGAACAGTTCCCCATGGCTTTTTTCTTTCTGCAGTTTTTGCAATTTCTTCCTGAGCTAAAAGGCTTTCTCTTGACTGGAATACATAATCTGCGTCAAAATTTGCAGCAATTCTGTCAAAAAGCTTTTCTCTGAAATCTTTTTCGATATCCTTTCTTATGATAAAAACTACATTTCCAAATCCGCTTTTTTTTGCGTCAAAGTTTGCAAAGTCCAGAAGACATTCACCATGCTGTCCAACTGCATCAATCTGTTTTACACCACCGTAACGGCTTCCCATTCCTGCAGCTAAAACTAAAAGTGTCGGTTTCATAATATTCCCCTTAAATTGCGTTATTATATTTATTATACCATGTTTTTCACAAAAATAATATACCAAAAACAGCGCCGATAAGCACAAGCCACAGTGGATGGACTTTAAACTTATAAAGCAGAATTAAAGAAATTCCGTATACAATCATGCTTTTCCATCTGAAAATTTCTATAACAGGCGTTGAAGAAAGCGCAGAAAATGTAATTGGAACGTTAAACAATGCAACTTCAAGTATCTGAAGCGTTGCAATCAATACAAGCCCAGCCGTTGCAGGCCTTAAAGTCAAAAATGCTGAGTTTACAACAGGCTTTTCGTGGAATTTTGTAAAAAGCTTTGCAATTATTAAAATACAGATAAGGCTTGGAAGAACCTGGCCGGCTGTTGTCACGATTCCGCCCGGAATCCCGTAAAACTTATTACCGATGTAAGTTGCCATGTTAATCCCAATCGGACCCGGTGTACTTTCTGAAACTGCAACCATATTTACGAAAGTTTCTGCATCCATAAGACCGCGGTCAACAATCAGCTGCTTCATCATTGAAATTGCAACAAGACCGCCGCCTATCGTAAAGGTTCCGATATAAAAGAAAATAAAAAACAATTCTAAAAGAGAAACTTCGTTCATTTTTCTTCTCCTTCTTTATGTTTTTTCATGTAAAAAAGTGAAACGCCGATTGCAATACTTACAAGGACAATGATAAAAATTTCTACCTTAAAAAAATAAACACTTACGAAAGCACCGGCAAAAATAAAAACTCCGAGGATATTCTTTACAGCCTTTTTTGTGAGATTAAAAAAAGCATAAGTAAGGTTTGCAGCAACGGCTGCATTAATTCCCATGAGGGCTTTTTTTACATAAACTATTTCATTAAACGAATTTATAAGGCCAGCAATCGCAGTTATGATAATTACAGAAGGACAAACAACTCCTAATGTTGCAGTAATTCCGCCGATTATTCCTGCCCTTTTATAACCGCAGAAGGTTGCAACGTTTACGGCAATGATTCCCGGCGTAGACTGTCCGATTGCATAATAGTCCATCAACTCTTCAGAAGTGAGCCACTTTTTTTTATCTCCCAATTCCCGGTCGAGAATCGGAAGCATGGAAATCCCGCCTCCGAAAGTGCACAATCCTATTTTGAAAAAAGTTATAAAAAGTTCAATGTATGTCCTTATCCTTTTCATACGGTGATTCCTGGAAATATTTTTCGTGATTAAAGAAAAGACCTTCGTTTACATCATCTTTATGATCAAAAGACTTATATCTGTAAGGTGTCATTCCTTTGTATTTTTTAAATATCTTTATGTAATAACTCGAGTCGCTAAAACCGCATTCTTTTGCAATTTCATTTAAGGTTTTATCTGTCGTCATAAGAAGACTGCACGACCGGTCAATTCTGTAGGCGTTAAGATAATCAATCGGAGTATATTTTGTATATTCACGGAAAATTCTGCAGAAATATTTCGGGCTTACACCAGAAATTTCAGAAAGAGTTTCAAGCGTAATGTGTTTTTCGAAATTTGTTTCGATATAATTAAATACACTCTGCAGCTGACTGTTTTTTAAATTACGCGCCGTAATTATCTTTTCGTCCTGCGAATACATTTTTTTATTCTGAATATAACCAAAAAAGCACATTATCTCGCCAACAGTAAGAAGTTCATAACCCGCATCTCTTGAACGCATAGTCTCAAACAGTTTATCCATATTCTGTTTTATGAACGGATCATCTATATTTATTACTTTATTAAGAATAACCCTATGCTCGGCAACATTTTTAAGGAACATATCCTGCGAATAATGTTTGCTTCGAAGAATGTTAAAATCAAAAACGACAGATTCATATGAGCCGGATAAAATTTCATCGCCATCTCCATGCAAAACGCCGTCCTGAATTACAACATAGTCATCTTTATTTAAAATCACCGTTTCACTGCCCCACAGAAAATTAAACTGCCCGTCCAGCACATGAATAATTTCATAATCGGTATGCCAGTGTACAGGAAGACTGTATAAAGGCGAATCGGTCTCATTCCAGTAATACTGTATTGGAAAAAAAACAGTTCCGTGTTTAATACTCTCCTGCTTAGTTAAATCCAGCATAAAAAATCCTTTTAGCTTTTCGCTTTAAGATTTCTTGCAAATAACTCCGATAAAAACGCCATCTCTCCCGCCTTCTCGTCTGTCAGCAAACTGTCATCAAATCTCCATTTCCAGTTTTTACCGACGGTACTCGGCTCGTTCATTCTTCCTTCTTCTCCGATTGCATATAAATCCTGCACAGGGAAAACAGCCATATCGGCTGCGGATGCCATAGCAGTTTTTATAAGCATCTGACAAAGTTCCTTACTGTCAGAAAGCCTTCTGGCTTCTTTTTCATCAAGTTTTTTTCCTGTTACGTATTCAGCAACAAGTTTAACCTGTTCATCAGAAATGCCGTCAAGCCATCCCTGCATCGTCTCATTGTCATGAGTTCCTGTATAAACAATACAGTTTTTAGTATACATATGAGGCAAAAAGGCATTAACCATTCCGTTCTGGCGCGCTTCATCCACGCTGAACGCAAACTGCAGAACCTTCATACCCGGAAAATCAAAATCATCACGAAGTTTTCTTACTTCATCAGTAATTACTCCGAGATCCTCTGCAATAAGCGGAATATCACCAAGTTTTTCCTTTACTGCATTAAAAAGATCATTTTTGGGTCCTGAAATCCATTTTCCGTTTACTGCAGTTTCTGCTCCAAACGGAATCGACCAGTATGACTCAAATCCTCTAAAATGATCAATTCGAACATAATCAACAAGCGACAGGACGTGTCTGATTCTATCTATCCACCACTTGTATCCGTTCTTTTTCATCTGGTCAAAATCATAAAGCGGATTTCCCCAGAGCTGTCCTGTTGCACTAAAATAGTCAGGCGGAACTCCTGCAACACATTCAGGTTTTCCGTTTTTATCAAGCTTAAAATATTTCTGGTTTGACCATACATCAGCAGAATCTGCTGCAACAAAAATCGGAATATCACCGATAATTTTTACATCATTTTCATTTGCATATTTTTTTAATTCTGTCCACTGAGCAAAAAAGAAAAACTGAATTACTTTAATTACTTCAATTTCTTTTTCATGGTCTTTGTTCCATTTTAAAACTTCTGCATCATCATGAAGCGCAAGTTTTTTATCCCAGTAATTAAACCATACAGTTGCAATACCGGATTTTTTTTCTTCCTGAGCCTTTTTATCAAAAAAAGATTTTATGCTCATAAACGATGCATAATCGTCAAGCCATTCTTTATTTTTTTCTTTAAATTCTTCAAACTGAATTTTATCATCCTCTCTTAAACTTTCAAGAAAGAACAATGCACATTTATCAAGAACAGGAAGTTTCCACCATACAACACTTCCAAAATCAACAGGACCTTCGTTTTTTATATAATCTGCAGGAACAACATCTTCTTTTTTTGCCCAGCCTTTTTTTACAAGAACATCGAGATCAATCATAAGAGGGTTTCCCGCAAACGTACTGAACGAAGCATAAGGAGAGTCACCGTATCCTGTAGGACCTAAAGGAAGAATCTGCCATAAACACTGATTTGCTTTTTTTAACCAGTCGACAAATTTATACGCCTTGTCTCCTATTGTTCCTATTCCCGGAGTTCCTGAAAACGATGTAGGATGTAATAAAATTCCGCTTAATCTTCTTTCTGCCATATCCATAAACCCATTTTATTCAACAAGATTCTTAAAAAGTTCGTACGCATTTATTCCGTTGATGACTGTGTCTTTTGGATAAATCGTAAGAATATTTTTTCTTCCTGCCTCAAGATGAACAGAAGTAATGCCGTGCTTAATCGAAATATCTGCTTCTAAGAGCGCAGATGCATGATCGCAAAGCCTTACAAGCCTTCCATCTACAGGATTAAATTCATTTTTATTGTAAACAGAATTTAACTGTTCATATTCTACAAATTTAACTTTACCATCATCATATACGCGGTTTTCAAATTCGTCATTGGTAAAATACATAAGTTCATCTTTATAAAAATCTTCCATAAGCGGAACAAGCTCTTTGTTTACGATTTCATCTTCTATGTGTTTTACGATGCTTGGAAGCTCGTCCGTTGCCTGTTTTACAGGACTTATAATGTCACGCGTAACTGCTTCGGGAAGGTCATGAAAAAGAGCCGAGAAAAAATTATTAAAAAGACGTTTTTCGCAAGGTCTTGAGCCGTTCTGACGTGAAAGCAGGAAAGAAAGAATTGCAACAAAATAGCTGTGACCGATGACACTTGTGTTTGGAATTCTCGGTGTCTGGTTCCATCTTCGCTGAAAACGAAGCTGCTCGGTTTTTAAAAGAAATTCGTAAGGCCGCTGTTTAGTTGTTAAAAGCTGAAGTCCCCTTAAATCCAGAAACCTCTGGATATCCCTGTTTAATTCCTGCTCGATTTTTGTAAGACGAACCTTTTCATTTACAGGTGTTATCATTTCAAGTTCGCGTATCGTAGAATATTTATGTGCTGCCTGGTAAACATGAAAAGTAAGTTCATCTTCTTCCTTTACCTTTATCGAACCTGCTTTCTGACCTATATAAATTGTAAAGTTTTTAAATAGTTCTTCGTCTTCTATAAGCGGCCTGTACTGGTTTAAAACCCATTCATTCAAACGCATGTATTCAGAAGGATATTCCTGTTTGATAAGCGCCTGAACAGGAGATTTTATATCGCACAATGCAATCTTTTTTAAAAGATCAAAAAAAGAAGCATTTATAAGCCATTCCCAGTTTATTCTGTGTCCTGCATTTTCTTCAAATTTTCCGAGAATATAGACAAGAACCATTTTTTCTGCCGCCTTATCCATCTCGATTAAATCAAACGGACGGATAAGATCGTTCCAGCGTTCTATAGAAAAAGCTTCGAATATTTTTAAAACAAGTTTTTTATTAAGCATAATAATCAGTTATCTTTTGCTCCAAGCCCATAAGGTGCAATTCCCGCACGAAGTGCGGCCTGATAAGTTGAATATATTTTTATCTTCCCCGAAGATATTTCCTGTTTTATTTTTTCTGTCTGTTTGATGACAGATGGTTTTAAATCCGGATTGGATTTTGAAAAATCAACTCCCTTGTCCTTTAATGAAAGCACAATCGTACCGTATCTGAATGATTTTTTTTCTACGCTTTCAAGCGCAAGTTTAGAAGCCTGTTCAACACTTTTTATCATAGAAGTAAGAACAGCAGATTTTGTTCCAGAATAAATTCCTTCTGAATACTGATCAGAATCAACGCCTATCGCCCAGACTTTCTGCCCTTTAAGCTGTCTCTGCTTTGCTTCTGCAATCACACCAAGAGCAGACTCTCCTGCTGCACAAAAAATTGCATATACTCCCGAGTCATACCAGTTTTTTGCCTTTTCTTTTGCAGCCATTTTTCTGTTCCAGCCGCCAAGATAAAAATCAACGATTTCTGCATCAGGAAAAACTGATTTTATTCCCTGTATATATCCCATTTCAAACTTCGTGATGGTTGCTCCAGCAATTCCGCCTATAAAACCAAACTTAGGATTATTCTTTCCTTCTTCTTTTGCCTGGAGTGCGGCAGCCACACCAACAAGATATGAGCCCTCTTCTTCATGAAAAACAAAACCCATTACATTAGGTTTTAAAATTGAATCAAAATCGATGATTACAAACTTCTGTTCAGGATAAAGATCTGCGGCTTTAGAAATTGATTCAGCAAAAGTAAAACCTGTTGCAATTATAAGATCAATTCCTTCTTCTGCCATAGATTTTAAAACTTCAAATGCCTGTGTCTGATCACGGCATGTTACGACGTCATAGAATTTTCCGCGGTGTTTCTGATTGTTCCATGTGTCATTGTAATAATCAAGAATTCCTCTCCACGCGGCTGCATTAAAAGATTTATCATCGACACCGGTCTGATCCGTAATCAATCTTACGGTCGGCATTACTTGTTTCGTGTCTGATTTCGAAAATGCGAGCGCAGAAATTAAAAGCAGGAAAGAAAGAAAGAAAAAAACTTTTTTCATTAAAACCTCTGTTTTATTTACTCTTTCCGGATTTTTGATCTGCTTCCATTAATTTTTTCCATGTAATAGCCTTTTTCTTGATTTCTTCTGCTTCATCAGAACTTCCGAGAGCTATTGCTATACGTCTGGAAGCAAGAAGAAAGTTAATTCCGGCATTGATATCATCAATTCGTCTTGTCGAAAGTTCATAACGGTCACGGTATGCAGTCGCAGAATCATCAACCAGTTTTCTAACCAGTCTTACATAAAGAACAGTAGAATCATAATTCGGTGAATTTGGATCAAAATAATCTTTTACAGCGGCCTTCATATCAAGAAGGTTTTTTGCAACAACCGCAAAACGTCCCTGAAGTTCTACAAAAGACCATTTCCATTTACTGTTATCACCAAATCCATCAATTACCATCTGGATTGCAAGTCCAAGCTTCTGCATAAGCTGATATCTTTTCTGAATCGGAGTATTGCTGATTGCTTCCATCTGATCAGAAAGCTCTGAGTATGCAATATTGATTGAGTTGGTTACGATTTCTTCAAGATAAATGATTGCTTTGTAAAGAATTTTACGCGCATCATTGAGGGCATCATTGTTTTTTACGCCAAGGATTTTAAGGGAGCTTCCGTTAATCTGAACATAGAGAGTTGCAACATAAATCATTTCTTCTGCAAGAATAAGTTTTTTATATTCAACTCCGACAGAATCCGTCTTCATTACAGTAAGCATGCTCTTTTCTTTTTCAAGAGCTTCATCTATGCGCTTTTTGTAATGGTCAGCTTCTGCATTAAACTGCTCGCGGCTCTCATCTGTAATCTTTGCCATTCCAGCCCCCTGTATAGTACTATTCTAACATTAAACAGTAAAATCATGCAAATTTTTCAAGCATCGCCTGTGCGTGCTTTAAAGATTCAGGACTTGCCGAATCTCCTGACAGCATTCTTGCAATTTCTGCCACTCTCTCGCTTCCCGTTACAGGCCTTACAGTAGTACTTGTCGTTGCATTATTTGTTCCTTTTTCAATCTTAATCTGGTTATCTGCATAAACTGCGATGCTTGCAAGATGTGTAATACAGAAAATCTGTCTGTTAAGCGCAAGTTTTTTGATGTGGCTTCCAACGCTCACAGCAACTTCACCGCCGATTCCCGTATCGATTTCATCAAAAATCATAGTGGGAACACCTTCTTCCTTTGCAAAAACAGTCTTCAATGCAAGCATAACCCTCGAAAGTTCACCGCCGGATGCAATCTTTGCAAGCGGTAAAAGAGGACTTCCCGGGTTTGCACTTATAAGGAATTCTATGTTATCAAGACCATAAGGTCCGCATTTCTGCACTACTTCGGTTCCAGGTTTTTCCTGAATGTTTACATCAAATTTAGTTCCCTTCATTCCAAGCTGCTGAAGTATTTCTTCGATGCATTTAGAAAGTCCCTTGCCAGCATTTAAACGCGCACTGGAAATTTCTTTTGCAGATTTATAAACATCCTTTTCGATTTCTGCAACTTCTTTAGAAAGAGCTGCAATATCCTGTTCAGAATTTGAAAGAGATTCAAGCTCTGCCTTTGAATTTTCAAGATATGAAAAAAGTTCTTTTAAAGGCGCGTTTGCATTTGAGCAGTATTTTTTCTTTAAATTGTATATGAGACTCAATCTATCCTGAACAAAAGCAAAACGTTCAGGATCAAAAACAAGACCGCGCGAATAATTCTTTATTTCAGAAGCAATATCATTTACTTCATAGAAAACATTTTCGATTCTCGAGTCAATTTCTTTTAAAGATCCGTCAAGGTTACATGCCCTGTCAGATGCAGACCGCAATTTTTTCGAAAGATCAACCATGCCCGAACCATCATCGCCCGAAAGTATCGAAGAAATAGTTTCTACTTCTGAAAACAGTTTTTCAAACGAACTTAACTTTGCCTGTTCGGTTTCAAGTTCTGTATCTTCATTCTGTTTTAATTTTGCATCTTCTATTTCTTTAATTGCAAAAGTTAAAAGATCTATCTTCTGATTTTTTTCTTTGCCAGATGTATTTAGTGCAGCAAGTTTTTTTCTTTTATCTACAAGGACAGCATACTTTTCTGTAAACTTTGAAACAGTTTCTGTAAGCCCAGCATACGAATCAAGATATTTTCTGTGTTCAGGAACTTTTAAAAGCGACTGATGCTCATGCTGACCGTGAATATCAACAAGAAAAAAACAGAAACTCTGTAAATCTGCTCTTGTAACAGGAGTGCTTCCAATCCACGCGGCAGACTTTCCGTTATCACGGATATAGCGCCTTATTATGATTCTATCATCTTCGCTTTCTATCGAGTGAATGCTAAGCCACTGACGTGCAGTGCGTGCTTCCATCTCTCCTTCGGGATTTTTCTTTATTCCGAGTTTATCAAGATTATTTACAGGCGGAAGAAGAAAAGTCCCGGTTACGCTTGCCTCTGAAGCACCAGAACGAATCTGTTCAACTCCAGCTTTTCCTCCAAGAAGAAAAGAAAGGGCTCCGATGAGAATAGATTTACCTGCACCGGTTTCTCCTGATAATACAGTAAATCCTTTTGAAAATTCTATATATACGCTGTCAAGGAGCGCAAAGTTTTTTATAGTAAGGTCTTCAAGCATGAGGTCCTCCCGACCAGTTTAACTTAAAGCGAAGTGCATCGTAAAAATTTTCCTTTGTAGTTCCGGCAAGCATTACGTCATTCCTGCATTTAGTAATTTTTACAACATCATCATCCAAAAGATCATATGGTTTCTGGCCGTCGATAGTCAAAATAATGTTTTTTTCCCGCGAAGGAATAATCTTTACTCTGAGTTCTGAATCAGCATTCATTACAAGCGGACGCATCGAAAGCGAAAAAGGATTTATCGGTGTTAATACCATAGCGTTAAGTTCAGGATCTACAATCGGACCGCCGGCAGAAGCAGAATACGCTGTCGAACCTGTAGAAGTTGCGACAATTATACCGTCTGCCTTACACTGCCCCAGGGAAATATCATTGCATGCAAGATCCAGCGCAATTACATGAACGGCGGTCCTCGCACTTATAACAATATCATTAAGACAGCATCCGGAAAGAATATTCTTCTTTCCCCTTTTTACAGAATATGTAAGGAGGCTTCTTTTTACTACAGGAATTTTACCGTCAAGAAAGGCTGTCAGAGACTTTTTCCATTCTCCTTTCTGAATACCTGCAATAAAACCAAACTGTCCGAGATTTATAGGAAAGACAGGAATCTCAAGTTCTGCACAACCTCTCGAAGCAAACAATACAGTACCGTCACCGCCAAGCGTTATTACAAAATCATAACCGCTGAACGGATACACATCAGAAAAACCATTGAACTCAAAAACAGAAGATGAAATTTTCTTTGACTTTAAGAATTTTCCAATCTTACCTGCAAGTTCCTGAGATTCTTCTTTATATGTATTTACAACGATAAGACAATTTTTCATTTACAGTCCGTTCTGATCTTACGGCAATGTTCCTAAAACTTTCGCAATCTTATCAATCTGTGATCTCGAAAGTCTCGGGTACAAAGGGAAAAGCGCAGTCCTCAGATATAAAGACTTAGCATTTTTACATGCTGAATAATCATAAGAATTCTTTTCTTCTTCAAGAAGATTTTCTTTTAATTTTTCAAGCACACCAATTACGCTTTCAGAAAAAGCACTTACAATCTCAATATCTTTTTTAGAAGTATACTGCTTAACATCTTTAAAACCGCTGTTTAAAACTACAGGAAAAGAATAAGCTGCAGAACCATAATCAAGTTCACGCACAAAAGTCTTGTTCTTTCCGACCATAATGGCCCTGTTGTAAAGATTAAAAATTTCTTTTCTTACCTGCTCATTGCGTTTATATTCTTTAAGTTGAACAAGCGCAAGAGCTGCATTGATATCCGGTAACATCTGGATGCCTGGTAAATTTTCTGTAAGCTGTTTTAATACAGGCCATTCCCTTCTTCCAGGTGCCATAAGGATTGCTCCACCACCGGCAGTAATTATATCGTGTTCTTCAAGAGCACATATACTGAATATACCGAAGCTTCCGGCTTTCTTTCCTTTTACTTCTGTATTCTGTTCTTCAGTTTTTTTCTGTGCCTTGTTTGCTTCGTCAGAATTTTCTCCTTCCTTTTCTACAATCATGGCACCGGCACTCTGCGATACATCTTCGATTACAGGAATTCCAAGTGCAAGGATTCCTTCAAAATCAGGAAGGATTCCAAGCGGTTCATGTAAAATCAAAAGCCTTCCGCCGTCTTTAATTCCCTGTTCAACAATCTGCGCTGTAACACAACATGTCGAAGGATCAACATCAAGAATAAGAGGCTCAAAACCTGCCTGCTTTATTGCAAAAAGCTGCCAGTAAGGAGCAAGGGCAGAAATCATGATTTTACTGTCTTTTGAAATTCCGCAGGCTTCTATTGCATACTTTACGCCGATTTCCGGACTACGCAAAGCCAAAGCACCCGCACAACCAAAAAACTCTTTTACACCCTGAATAAGACGCGCATTAATCTCACCTGGTCCAATTTTTTCATCAACCATGCAGGTCAATACTGCATCCATCTCGCGTCTGCGAATCGTCGAACTAAATGTCTGAATCATTTTTTACCTGTTGATAATTTTAAGTTAAGATAATTTAAAGCAGCAAAACTATTTCATATCAATGATATTCTGCAATTCTTTTGCGTTGAACAGTTTTCTGATATCAAGCATGATAAGATAACCGCCGGTTTCCTGCCTTATAACTCCCTGGATATACTCAGTTCCGATACCACTAAGCATCTGTGGCGGAGCTTTTACATCACCCTCGTTTACAGTAACTACTCTCGCAATACGGTCAATAATTACACCAATTTTATTGTTATCGATATTTAAAATTATAAAACCGCCTTCAAAATCGTTGTCATCATCCAGAACAGCTTTCTGAAGTCTGAATCTCTTATGAAGATTTATAATCGGAATAATTTCCCTTCGAAGATTAAAAATACCTTCTACATAATATGGAGCATTCGGTATAGGACGCACGCTCTGGATCTTTACGATCTCCTTTACATCCATAATGTCTACACCGTAAAGTTCTTCTCCCAATTGAAAAGTAACCAGCTGATACTGTGAATCATTTGCTGCTGCCATAAAGCCCTCCATAAAGAAAAAAAGTATGATTTTTTTCTCATTCTACCATTATAATCCGAAATTCATCATTTTGCAACAATTAGAAATTACATTCAGAAACTTAATCGACCATAAAAAGTGACAGCCCGTAAACCTCCCCTGCACCTGCCTTTTTTAATAGAACAGCGCATTTTTCCAAAGTTGAACCTGTGGTAATGACATCATCGATGATAAGAAAATTACTTTTGTTGACGAAAATCCCCTTTTTTAAGCTGTATCTGGCACCCAGATTACCCCTTCTCTCGCTTTTATTAAGAGACTTCTGTTCAATAGAAGAAAGCCTTTCAAGCAGTCTTTTTACCGTAAAGCCGTGTTTTTTTCCAAGAATTCTGCAAAGTTCATCCACCTGATCCCAGCCCTTAGACCTTATTTTTCCTGGTCTGGGCGGAACCGGTACAATTGCCTCAAATTTAATCTTATTTTTCGAAAGTAATTCGTTAACGGCTTTCGCTGCAAGAGAAGCGAAAGCAGGCGAAAGGCTTCTCTGGTCCTGAGACTTCCATTCATATAGCAGGTCTTTTTTCCAGAGCCTGTACATATGAATCGGGTACAAGCCATCGAGAACACGTTTCCTTTCACCTTTTACGCATTCAGTACAGAGAAGTTTTTCAGATACAAGCTCTTTTCCGCATATCCGGCATCTTTTTTCGTCTTCAAACTGAACATACTCAAAAAATTTTTTACGGCATTCTTTACACAGAGGAACGGCATAAGTCTGCATTCCGCAGCATATACAGTCAGTTCCGCCTGTAAGAAACGAAAGCAAATTCTGTACTGTAAGATAAAGCTTTTCAAATATTCTCATAAACATATCATAATTTTTTTTATGAGAAATATTATCAAAATTTAAAAGTTATTTACCAGAAAGAGATTTTTTCCAGCGGGAAATCAAACCGAGAGCATTGACAGGAGTTATATTGTCGACGTCGCACGAAAGAATTTCATCCAGGATTATTTCTTCATCACTAAAAAGTCCAGGACCACTGGCTGCCTGCAAAACAGGAGCGGATGCAGAATCATATACTTCCTGATTTTCTGACTTATCAGTTGTTTCTATTAAAATCGGATGTTCACTTGCCTTATTCTGAATCTGCTCAAGAATTTCTTTAGCACGGTCAATGACGCTTACAGGAATTCCTGCAAGGCCTGCTACATGAATACCGTAAGAATTTTCTGCAGAACCTTCCTTGATTTTTCGTAAGAAAATTACGTTTCCCGAAGTTTCCTTTACATCCATACAGAGGCATTTTAATTTTTTATGTTCAAGTCGTGTAAGTTCATGATAGTGAGTTGCAAACAGCGTCCTTGCCTTTACAGAATTTAAAAGATATTCACATACTGCCCAGGCAATAGAAAGCCCGTCTTCTGTCGAAGTACCGCGTCCTACTTCGTCCATAATAACAAGCGAGCGCTTTGTGCTGCTTTTTAAAATCAGGGCTGTTTCTGACATTTCAACGAGGAACGTAGATTCTCCTCGTGCAAGATTATCACTTGCACCTACCCTGCAGAAAATTTTATCAACACATCCGATTCGTGCACTCTCTGCCGGAACAAAAGAACCTGTCTGTGCTAAAAGTGCAATCAAAGCGCTCTGTCTTAAATATGTAGACTTACCTGCCATATTAGGTCCGGTAATAAGCGCAAGCGATATTCCGTCATCGCCAGCATCAACCTTTATGTCATTAGGAACAAATTCACCTTTAGGAAGATGTTTTTCTACAACAGGATGTCTTGCACCCCTTACATCAAAATCATATGAATCGTCAATTTCTGGTTTTACCCATCTGTTAAGAATTGCAGCATGTGCAAACGAACAGATTACATCTACATAAGATATTTCATGACTAAGATTCATTAAATACGGAACATATTCTGCAAGCTTGTTTCTTATTTCAATGAAAAGATTTTTTTCTGTTTCCATGATTTTAGAAGAAGCACTGTTAAGTTCCTGTTCAAGCTCCTGAAGTTTGTCAGTCGTATAACGTTCTGCATTTAAAAGTGAACGACGCATTATAAAGTGAGACGGAACTGCCCCAAGTTTTCCTTTTGTAACTTCAAGTACATAGCCTGTTGCAGAATTATGCTTTATCTTCAGATTCTGAATTCCCGTTTTCTGCTTTTCTTCTTCAAGATAATCATCAAGTATTTTATTAAAATTAGACTGTAAGTCATAATAATGATCAAGTTCACTTGACCACCCGCGCTTAATTATCCTTCCTTCTGTAATCGAAGTTGCAGGATCTTCGTGAATCGACTTAAAGATAAGATCAGAAATAAATTTTGCATCATCAAGATTAATCAGGGCAAAATCATAATCATTAATCTTTTCGCGGACTTTAATCCAGGAATCTATACTCGTTCTTAAAGCCTGAAGGTCTTTTGCATGAGCCCTCTGCATTGCAATACGTCCTGCAAGTCGTTCAATATCAAGAATCGAAGAAAGGAATTCCCTTATTTCTTTTAAAAGATCATTATTTTTATATAGCAGTTCAACATGATTGTGACGTTCACTTATACGGTTAATATCACACAGCGGAGATAAAAGCCAGCTTCTGATAAGGCGGTTTCCCATCGCAGTCTGCGTATAATTAACACAATCCAGAAGTGAATATTGTGTAGAACCGTCACGGAGATTGTAAATTATTTCAAGATTCTTTCTGCTTGATTCATCAATGATTACAAATTCTGTATCGTGATATATCTTTATCGATTTTATATGCGGAACCTGCGTATTGGTTGTTTTTTCAAGATATTCAAGCAGGAATCCTGCAGAAACAACTTCGCTTGACTGTTCGTTAAGACCAAAAGAATTTAAATTTACCGTATTAAACTGCGAAGTAAGTCTTTTAAAAGAATTTTCTGCATTAAAATGCCAGTCAGGATAATACGAGACAGAAACAGTCGGATTCTGTTCAAGTGTATTCTTAATTACTTCATTTTCTTTTAATGACAGCGGAAGAAGAATCTCTTTAGGATTACAGCGGCCAAGCTCTTTTGCAAAATAATCTTTCATCAAAGAAGCATTCCAGCTTGTTGCCTTAAACTCAGAAGTAGTTACATCGATGTAAGCAAAACCAGCCTTCCCGTGAGTTACACAGAGACTGCAGAGAAAACTGTTTGTTGCCTGATCAAGATATTCGCTGTCTACAGCGGTTCCGGGAGTAATTATTTCTACAACCTTTCTTTCTGTAAGACCGCCGCCTGGAGAAATTTCTCCAACCTGCTCGCAGATTGCGATTTTTTTTCCGAGTCGAAGTAATCGTGCTATATAGATTTTAGATGCGTGATAAGGAACCCCACACATCGGACAGTCTGCCCGGTGTGTAAGCGTTAGATTTAAAAGGCGCGAAACCTCTACAGCGTCCTCATTGAACATCTCGTAAAAATCACCGAGACGAAAAAAGAGGACTTCATCTGCATACTGTTTCTTGATATTTGCGTATTGCTCCATTAAAGGTGTCATACGAACGCCTTCTGCCTTTTTATTTTTCCAGTTCTTTTATAACTTTGTCAGTAATATCAACTGATGAACTGTACCAGAGAATTGCACTTTCACCCTGAAGACTTAAAACCATGCTCAAACCTTCGTTTTCTGCAACTCTCTTGATTGTCTTTGAAAGTTTAATATAGAAATCGTTTGATTCTGTAAGTGATTTCTTTAAATTCTGGAGTTCAAGATTTTTTGTTGTTGTATAATCTTTTAAGTATTCAGTTTTTTCTCTTATCTGAGTCTGAATTTTAGCAGCACCGTCCTTGTCTCCAAGTTCATCACACTGATCTTTTTTTTCTTTTAATTTCTTGAGTTCTTCGGTTTTTTTGTTTACTTCTTTCTGCATATCATTCTTTTTCTGTTCATAAACTTTGATTGCAGAAGAATTCTTAAAAAAGTGTTCGTAAACCTTGTTCGTATCAACAATACCGAAATTTGTGATGTGCTGCTGTGCAGACATAAGCGCAGATGCACAGATTAAGAATAATGTAACAACGATATTTCTCTTTAAGTTTTTCATATAAAACCTCCAAAGTTTTATTAAAAGAATAAACGATAACCCATTCCTATTTATTTACAAGATTGATTGAGAATACAAATTTCATTGTATCACGCCAGTCAAGCTTTCCATTTGTAAATTTAAATGTATTTGCAAACATAAATCTCATCGGGAACTGCGGCATAAGAACCCTCAAGTCCGGTCCAAAGCTAAAGTAAAAGTCATCTCCGCTTATACTTGTAAGCATAGAACCCAAATCTTCCTTAATAACCGCAAAATCAAAGAATCCGTCAACAGCAAGAATTCCAGGAACTACAGGAACACGAAGCTCAACATTGTTTGACCACAAAGCCCTTCCCTTTACCTTATTATAAATCGTATTCCATCCGCGCGCATTGAACATACCGTCAATGTAAAGTTTATTAGAATCACTTACACTTGAACCCGGAGCCGGTGCCTGGAATGAAAGTGATGTAATTGCAGCAAGTACCATTCTTAAGTTGTATGAATCAGAAAGCTGGAAGTCAAAAAGTTTTAAGTAGCCTTCAAGTTTTGTATCAAATCTGGCATAAAAGTCAGATTCCCACGGTGTAAGTCCGTACCATCCGATCTGTTCACTTACAAACCATCCTCTTGTCGGATCATAGTTTATATCACGGCCGTCAAGCGAAGCTTTAGCCCAGATAGAGTTTGTAAGACCCCAGCGGTTTGCATATTCATTAATCTGAGTATCAAGTGGAATATAAATATCTTCATCATACATGTAACATCTTAAGGAGTTTGTAAGACCACACGCTAAAGTAAGGATTGCCCAGTCGAGAGTATATCTTTTACCGATTGCAGAGTTAAGGCTTGTAACCCATGCCTCATACTGCATGTAATAATCTTCATCATTGTAAGTTCCGTCCGGCATGAGCTTAAGACGAAGCGTAGTTGATTTTGAATGAGAAATCGAAAGTGATTCATCAAGCGAAATAGGAAGCCCGAAAAGCCAGTTCTGTCCGTATCCGAGAGAAAGAGACTGTTCTGTAGAAGAAAGAGTTGTCTGTGCAGAAACAAGCCGTCCCGTTCCGGCAAGGTTAGAGTTTGACCATTTAGCCATCAAGGCAAAAGGAAGCTCTGTCGGATCTGTTACACCACTGAACGTAAGACCAAACTCAACAGAGTTTGTCATCTGTTCATCAACTGTAACAACAATATTAAGAAGGTTCGGTTCTGAACCAGACTGAACATCAGGAACAACGCTTGAGAAGTACTGGAGGTTATAAAGGTTTCTCAAACCATTTGTAAGTTTCGTCTTTGAGAATACATCTCCAGATTCAAACGGGAACTCTCGCGAAATTACATATTCCTTTGTTTTTGTATTTCCGCGGATTATGATGCTTTCTACGTGGCTTCTGTCACGTTCAGAAATTGTAAGTACAAATGAAATTGTCTTGTTGACAGGATCTTTATTTATAGAAGGCTGGAATCCGTTAGATGTATATCCGTTTTCATAATAGAGATCCGTAATCGCCATTATGTTTTCGTTAAATTTTGTCTGGTTAAAAATCGCACCCTTCTGAAGTGTAATTTTTTCCATGAGTTTTTCAGAAGAGAAAATCGAGTTTCCTACAAATGTAATTCCGTCAAATCTGTACTGATTTCCTTCCTGAATATAAAATGTAAGAGTAATTTCATCACGATCCTTTTCATCGTTATGAGAAATTTCTCTTCCTACATCGATGACCTGAGAATCAAAATATCCGCGGTCTGCATAATATTTTAAAATTGCCTGCTTATCATTTTCGAGAACAGCTTCCTGAAACTCACCCTTTTTAATAAAGCCTGCTTCTTTTGACTTGAGCTGCTTTTTAAGTACCTTTGATTTAAATACAGTGTTTCCAGAAAATTTGATTTTAGAAATTACAATGCTCTGTCCTTCACTGATGATGAATATGAGTTTTATTCCGCCTTCTACTTCTTCTTTTCTATATGATACACGCACATCTGTAAAACCTTTTTCGAGATAAAGGTTTCTGATTTCACGTTCATCATGAAGAGCTCTTGCTTCTGTAAAAATTTCATTTGTCTTTAATTTAACTGCATCCCTTAACGCAAGGTTTCTTATTTTTTTGTTTCCGCGGAATGCAATTTCTACGATGAGCGGCTTTTCTGTAACCTGGAATGTGATTACAACACCGTCATCTTTATCAGGCGTTGCAACCGGAACGATTTCGTCAAAAAGTTCAAGCGCATAAAGTCTGTCCATCAAATCATAAATTACATCATTAACTTTCTGAGAAACATAGCCTGCTGTAATTCCTGAGAGTTCAGATTTTTTTACTGTCTTTAAGCCGTCAAAGTTAATCTGTGAAATTGTTTTTTCAAGATACCAGTCTTCATCCTGCACTTCCTGCGCATAGCCCGAAAAAGTCAGAAATAAACAAGTCAGCAAAACAGCAAAAACAGAAGACCTGCGAAATAAATTCATACATAACTCCAAACGAACATTTTTTTATATCTCGTTTTTAATAATTAAATTTCCAGGATAAGGTCAATGAAGGAATAATTACTATATTATTCCTTGCCAAATCCGATAAGTCCGGTGCGATACTCCATCTGATGTTCGCAAAAGGAGCAGCCATCTCAAAACCAAATTCCGGCTTTAATACAAGGCCCTGCCATGCAGAGTCATCATTAAGGCGGCCTTTTTCGTAAGAAAGCCTTAAAAGAGCGTCTGCATATAAATCGCTTCCGAAGTACTTACCTATATAAACAGTCGTATTGTCCAAAAAGTTACCGATATTCATTCCGCGTGAGTCAGAAGACTGCGAAAGACTGTTCTTGAGGGCGTTCTGGACAACCATCGTTCGGAGTGAAAGTATATCAAAATTAAAGAAATCACGCAATGAGTTTTCAACTTTGCGCATAAGCATGGTCTGGAGAGCATAATCTCCCGTCGCAAGCATGAAAGCACCCACATTATCCGAGTTTGCAATGGCCATATTACCCAGAATCTCCATAATCTCTTTTTCGCTTCTTGCAGGAGAAGAAGTAAGCTTAGGAGAAAGCTCAGAAATGCGCTGATGGTCAACAGAAAGCGTAATCAGGATTTCATTGCCCGATTCGTCATTTTCCCTCGTTTCTGCGGTAAGCCACACATAAGGGTCAAAGTTCTCATCTTTCGGAGAAAAGAGAATTCTTCCGTTCTTTATATAGAAGCTTGAATTTAAGTAAATAATTTCACCACTTTTTACAGGAATATCACCATTAAAGCTCATTTTCTCATCAAGCGAGTTATACATGAAAGTAATTTCTGATCCCGGCACTACCAGTGTCCTCAAGAATGAACCATAGAAAACCTGAACGCGTTTTTCCATCTTTATATCAAGAAGAACTTCTGTTTCCATAGAACCTGAGTTCTCATTATGTGAACTGTTCATACTGGCAACATAATCAGAAAGAGATGAGTTACCAAACTCTGCATTTGTATCCTTTGCAGTGATGTTTCCAGAAACGAGTACACTGTCAGAATCAACAGAAATTTCAAGGTCAAGTTTTCCATTTCCTTTTACGTGAATCTGATTCATGTCGATATTTACAGGTGCATATGTATTGTTTGCTGTTCTTACGATTACCACTACGTTTTCAAAAGCTGTTTTATTAAACTGAATCGTAACGCTTACATCAACAAGCGATCGTTTGACATTAAAACGTGTAAGTTCTGTGTAGATGACATCTTTTTCTACAAAAAGATTTATCACATTTGTTTTTGCATGAGCCGTAAAGAATGAAGGCATACAGAACTCTGCGTTATCTATCCACATTCCGCCTGCAAAATATTTATAATTCTGCGGACCTAAAATCGAAAACTCCCCTTTAAGATGACCGTTAAATAATTTTGCCATTTTAAAATTGATGAGCTTGAGTGCTTTAGGAAGATCAATGTCGATATCATAAATCCTCAAATCAGAAATGCGCGACTTTGTATTTTTACTTACCTTAAATTTACACGGAATATTATTATCAACCGTAAGTGCAAGAAGTCCTTCAGAATCTATGCGCCCCGAAAGACCAAGATTACTGCTTGATGCAATAAGAAGTTCTTCACCGGCCTTTGTCAGATGAACCCAGAGAGCCTGAGAAGATTTTACAAATGTTCCGGTTACTGCAGGCGTTGCAATATGTATGTCAAATGCATCTGGCATTTTATCATTTTTTTCTGCACTAAGTTTATCAAAAGTAACATTGAGCGGACAATGAAGTGTTTCATCCATTACGACCATATCTGCCGTACAGTTAAGATTTCCCTTCCACTCGTTGAGAGAAAATTTAGAATTGATGTTTGTAATCGATGTCTTACCGAATTTTATATTTCCGTCCTGGAGTTCAAATTCTTTGTCGACCATTGTTGCCTGGAGCGAAAACGAAAGCGGAGTTTTGTTTAGCGTAAAGTTTCCGTTCGGGACAGAAAGCGATACAAATGGATTTGACAGGGCGCCGGTAACGCTTAAATGAGCATTCATCGTGTCACTTGAAAGAGAATCTCCTGTAAATCTTCCGGTTCTGAAATCCTTAAGTTCAACTTCTGTAGAAATATAAAAATCACTCAGGAAAGATTTTGCACTGAACGGCGCCCGCTCAGGATTTGTTATATCACCTTTTATCGTTACATATTCACTGTAAATAGGATCTGTAAGGCTTATATCATAGTTTGCGCTTATAAAATCTGCGTCTTCAAAACTCCAGATAACGGCACCGTTTCCTGTAAGGTTTGATACATAATCCCTGTAAGCAATAGTATGCAGGAATGCTCCGTGCTGATCTGCGGTTCCTGTAAAAAGGAATGACGGAGTATTGTCAGAAATTCCGTCATAAGACTGAACAAAGAATTTAGATACATTTACGTTAAGTCTGTCTGTAACGCTGTATGAAAAATTTGTATCTGCAGTAAATGAAAGCGTTGCCTTTTCAAGTTTTACAGGAAAATCATTAAAGGCAAAGCTTCCGATAAGGCTGTCTGTATCTTTGTCGGATATGAGAGAAAAGTTAAAGCCGTAGTCACCTGTAATTCCAATCCAGTCTTTGTTTATAAGCCCCGTAAATGTATACGGAATCGTATTGTATTCAAGCTGTCCCGAAAGCACTGTCTGCTTTGTTTTTGCTTCGCCTTCAAACATAGTCTCGGCATGCGCCGTTGCAAGAATTTTCTGATCATTAAAGATAAACTCAAATCTTGTAAGCTGCAGGTTTTCTTTGTTTCCATCAAAAGAAAGCATGAGCATCTTACTGTCACTCTTTGTATCTGCAATGATTACAGACGGAATACTGTAAGAAAAGTCTCCGTCGTATGAAGAAATATATGCAGACGTAGAAAAGATTGTGTTTTTATACATACCTGCAGTATCTTTTATGAGGGCAGCCTCGTTTTTACCGAGGAATACTGCAATTGTATTCATGAGGCTGTCTACATACATTCCGTCAAGCACTACATTTGACTGAAAGAACTTAGAGTTCGCAATATAGTTTCCGTCGACTCTAAGATATCCTGTATCTCCCTTGTCTACATGAGAATAATCATAAACATCAAAATCAAAATCAAAACCATCACGGTCAGGAATAAAGTTTAACTGTGCAGCAGTAAATGTTTTATCTCCGAGCACGACTTCCGGTGAGAATGCCATGAATCCTTTTGCAAGAGGTTCAATAAAGAACTCACATGAAATTTCAGATTCGTTCTTAAGCGCGATTCTGTTTACCGAAAGTACGCCTTCCGACTGAACAGTCCTTATATTATAGGAACCGGTAAAGTTAACGTCTGTGTTTTCTCCGGTTGCATTTACATACGGAATATTTATGTAGTTCTGGTTTCCGTTAAGTGCAAAAGAAAGATCAAGTTTTCCGGGAACTATATTTTCTGATATGAGGATGTCGCCGCTTCCTGAATATTTTAAAGCCTTTGAAGTCGTATTATAAAATACCTTTGCGCTTACAGAAAAAATAAGCGAGCTGATAGTATCGATTGCAGAGCCTTTTTTTATTCCGCTTACGATTCTATCAAGCTTAAAGTTTTCTGTATCAAACCTCATGTTAACATCATGAGTCTTTAAATCTGCAGAGAACTCTGCATAAATATTCTGCACAGTAGGAAGCATCTTGAATGAAAAAACAGAATTTTCATATTCACCGAAGAAGCCGAGCTGCCTTACAGAATAGTTGTTATAGTTTGCGTTTATGAAATTTATTACCGCAGACGAATTGTTTAATTTACTTAAAAGAGATGACTGAACTATAAGCGATGAAGAAAATTTATTTCCGCGAAGGCTTCCGTTTACGGAACCTGCAAGAAGTACATCATATTTATTCTTTACGCTTGTTCTTTCTACAAATGCTTTTCTAAACCCTGCTTCTGCATAAATGCGCTTAGGGTCATCGCGGTAAATGAAAGTAAAATTGTTTATGAAAACATCACACGGAATATTTATGTCAAAGTCAGGATCTACAAGAAGATCAAGTATCGTAGTTTTTTTAATTTCCGAATTTTTTTCAGATTCTTCTTTCTCTTCTTTATCCTTGTTTCTTCTGGAAAGCGTATAATTTAACCACGCAGTATTTTTTCCCTGGATGATTTCTGCATGAAGATCCCTGATGATTATTTTTGAAATTCCGCGGTCAAAGTCTCCCTTTATGATGTTTGGAATCGAGTACTTTGCATTGGCTTTACTTATCGTCATGACAGTTTCGCCGGTTTCTGTATCCTTGAGGACGATGCCCCTTATGTTGATTCCGGTGAGAATAGACGGTGAAAGTGATGAGTAAGAGATATTTATACCAAATGACTTGTCAAGCGTATCGTTTAACACACTGATTTTAGAGCGCATTGCTCTACCCAGACCAACATAAATTGGCCGCACCAGAGCAAATGATGCTATAATCAAAGAGAAGAAAATCGTAATGCAAAGTGCTAATTTTAGTACTCTTGACTTCATTTTACCGTTGTTTTTCTTTTTAAAAACAGTTATAACTGATTATCGGTACATATTATAGGATAATTTATGACATTGGACAACTTTGTAGTATTTGAAGGAATTGACGGGGCCGGAACTTCGACCCAGATTAAAATCCTTAAAGAAAGGCCAGAAAGTTCAAGAATCTCATTCAGTGCAGAGCCGACAGAAGGCCCTACAGGACGGTTTTTGAGGGAAATTTTAGGCGGAAAGATTGAATTAAACCCAAAAACCACAGCTTTTCTGTTTGCAGCTGACCGTGCAGAACACGTATGGGGAAAAGGCGGTATAGTTGATTCAGTAAATGAGGGAAAAGCCGTAGTAATCGACCGCTATATTTTCTCAAGCCTCGCATACCAGGGCGTTTCGTGCGGAAAGGAGCTCCCTAGAAAGCTTAATGAGGATTTCCCGCTTCCTTCACTGCTTTTTTTCTTTGACATAAACCCGGAAACTTCGCTAAAGCGCATAAAAAGCCGCGACGTAACCGAAATCTACGAGAACAATGACTACCTTACACAGACAAGAAAGCAGTATCTTGAAGTCCTCGAAGAATATAAAAACAATCCTCACTCAGACGGAATGAAAATAGTAACGATAGATGCGACAAAGCCTAAGGAAGAAATTGCAAAAATTATATGGAGTCACATCTCAAACCTGCCGATATTTAAATCGTGAAAGGCCTTAATCGATTTATAAAATTACTTGTATTATTTATAGTAATCTCGTTTTTACCGTCCTCTGATGCAGAAGCCTATATGGTTAAATACAAAGAGGACTACTATAAGCTTTATCACATTTACTACAAGCAGAATCCGGATGCATGCATCGAAAACATTTACTGGCTTGAAAAAGCAGTAAAGGCAGATTTCTGCAATCCGCTTTATGCAAAGGCAAAAATCACTAACGAAAACCAGTACGAAAAATACCGCTACCTTTTTATGATGCACCTTAACTTAAAGTTAATTGAACAGCACATACGACTTGGACGCAATTACGATAAAAAAGCATTTTATTTTTACGACTGTCCCTGGAAAGATGAATATTTAAGTAACTTAAAGAAAACGAAGGCAGCATATGAAGCCGGCTACTATTACTGGCAGGAAGCATGCCTCTGGGCAGAAAAGGCAAACATCGGAAAATTTAAATTCCTCTTTATCCAGGAACTGCAGAACTGGGAAGATGAGCGCGAAAGAATCTTTACAGGCGAATTAAATTACAAGACAACTCTTGACCGCGAGCTTAAGCGCGTAAACGGAATAATTGCAGAAATAGACGAAATAAACAGAAGGGCTTTAGAAAGCGCAGAATCGGGAGATCCACGCTTTGAGCCTTATGTTGAAAATCAATAATAAAAACATTAAAATGTCGTTATGAGTAAAGCATACGACCTTTTTAAATCCGTAAAAATAAGATATAAACCCATTTTCGCTTCTTCTAAAAAAACACAGATAAAAATTTCATGCAGCAGCAATGAACCTGTAAAACTTTTTAATTCATATCTTGAAAGTGATTCAAAATATATTTTCGTTACTGATGACAGCATAATTAAACTTGATTACCTTGAACCGATAAGAAATTATTTTACAGATTCAGTTAAAAAAACACAGGGAAAAACAGAATACACACTTTTTGTAAAAGACAGACACGCGCTCATTGTAATTCCTGCAGGGGAAGAATATAAAACCATAGATACGGTTCTTGCAATCGTAAAATCTGCCCTTGAAATTTCTCTTTCGAGAAAAGACACTTTTGTTGCAATCGGTGGAGGCGTTATTACAGATTTAACGGCTTTTGCTTCTTCGATTTTTAAACGCGGCGCTCAGGTTGAATTTATTTCTACAACTTTACTCGGTATGTGCGATGCTGCAATCGGCGGTAAAACCGGATGCGATTTTGATGATTTTAAAAACATCACAGGAACTTTCTATCCTGCAAGAAAGCTTTATATATTTACGGGATTTTTAAACTCACTTTCAGAAAGCGAATTTCGTTCGGGGCTGGCAGAAGTAATTAAGACTGCCCTTCTCTTTGACGAAAAGCTTTTTGAGCTTTTAAAAAATGACCGCAAAAAAATTCTTTCGCACAATCCGGAAACTCTTTTTACAATCGTTTCGCGCTGTGTAAAGGCAAAATCACGCATAGTACAGAAAGACCTTACAGAAAAAAATCAGAGAATGCTTTTAAACTTCGGTCATACATTCGGTCATGCCTTAGAAAGCCGTGCAGGACTTGGAAAGCTTAGCCACGGCGAGTGCGTTGCATGGGGTATTTCAAGAGCACTTACATTATGTGATAAATTAAATTTATGCAGTACAAAATACAAAGACGATGTATGCGCTCTTTTAAAGGATTACGGTTTTACTGTAAGCACCGTTCACCCGGCATTTAACGACGCAGAAAAAATTCTTGAGACAATGAAAAATGATAAGAAAAATGACAGCGATAAAATACGCCTCATTTTGCAGAACGCGCTCTGTGAAAACATCATACTTGAAATTCCTGATGATAAAATTTTAACTGCATTAAAAGATTAATGAATTAAGAACTATTAAAAATAATTAAGGTGAAAATTTTTAATGAACGAAATTGACTGCACACATTATTTTGACTGGGCCGCAACAGCTCCATTTGACACAGAAATTTTAAAATCCTCACTTGAAGTTCAATTTAAAAACTGGGGAAATCCTTCTTCTATTTATAAAAACGGAACTGACGCAAAAAAAACTCTTGATGATGCAAGAAACCGCATTGCTTCTGTACTCGGTGTAAAAAGCGAAACTCTTTTCTTTACATCCGGCGGGACAGAAAGCGACCACATTCCTCTGCTGTCGATGCTTAACCGCCCTACAAAAGGAACGATTCTCGTAAGCTCGATTGAGCACCCGGCGTTGAGGGAACAGTGCAATATAATGTCACACATGGGATTTAATGTCGTTAAAATCGAAAGCGATAAAAACGGAATCATAACTCCTGACGCTGTAGTAAATGCGATGACAGAAGACACTCAGTTTATAACCGTCATGGCGGTAAACAACGAGACGGGTGCGGTTTGTGACGTTAAAGAAATTGCGCGTGCCGTAAAGGAAAAGTGCAAGGGTAAAAGAAATATAAAATTTCACGTGGATTTTGTTCAGGCACTGGGTAAAATTCCTTTTAACTTAGGAGAAACGGGAGTCGACAGCGCCGCCTTTTCTGCTCATAAAATCGGAGGTCCGAGGGGAATCGGACTTTTATATATTGCAAACCCTCAGAGTTTTGAACCTTTCTTAAAAGGCGGTGGGCAGGAAAACAATGTAAGAAGCGGAACAGAAAATGTTTTTGGAGCCGCAGCCTTTGCCTCATGCATCGAAAAATATGCGCTTAACGAAAAAAACAAGGCTGCGCTCGAACGCTTTGAGCTTCAGAAAAAATACATGAATGAGCTTATAAAAAATCTTTCTCTGATAAAAAAATGCCATATAATACCCGAATCGCGCCTCGATCCGTCTTTTAGCGACAATAATTTTTCGCCATGGGTAATCCAGGCGGCATTTGATAAAATTCCGGGTCAGGTAATGGTACGGGCCCTCGATGCAGACGGCTTTTATATTTCTACAGGAAGCGCATGTTCTGCAAGAAAAAACAACCGCCCGATTCTTGAGGCTATGAAGGTCGCTCCAAACATTCGCGAAAACGCCATAAGGCTTAGTTTTGGCCCTCTTACGACAGAAAAAGCCATGAATGAACTGCTTGAGGAGATCGAAAAGGTCTGCTCAAGGTTCTAAATTTATAGTAAAAAAAATGTTTCGTTTTCGGGATTTTGGTGATATAATTGAATTGAATTCCAGTTATAGAAAAACGGAGCAGAGAAAATGGCATCAAAAGATTTAGAAAGTGTCGAACGCCGTGAAAAGACAAAAAAAATACTATCTTCAAAAAACATTCCGATTGATGAGTCAACTGCACTTACAGAAACAGTAAAACCTGCCAAAGATTTTGATTCAATGTGCAAAAGAGCAATTGCGTCACTTTTAGTAATTCAGCTTGCATCCTCTTTTTATGAGGGCGACAGGGATTCTGACAATATCGAAATAATCAAAAGATATCTTTCTATGCTTGATGTAGAAAAATCCCTCCTTACACTCGAAAAAAAGATGCTTGAAGGAAAGCTTACAAAAGAGCAGCTTTTAAGCGTTACGTGGAAATATGAAGCATACTGGTCTTTAGTCTGGTCGCTTGGCCTTATCGAAGACATTGCTGACGCGTCAAAAACATGTGATTTTAATACTGCAATTTCTCTCGTACGCGACTGTCTTGAATATGATGAATTTAAGTCAAAATGCAAGATGCGCCCTGAATCTGAAATTCTTGAGATGAAAGACCTCTACTTCTGCTATTACAAAGCCATATACGCTGCAGGGGATGAACAGGAAGTTCGTAAGCTTAAGCTTAATCCTGATGTAGTAAAGGAAAGGCTCAAAGGTCTTGAATGGATTTTCTCAAAGCAGAAAGACTGGTTTGAAATTACGCTTGACTAAAAAAACGCACAAAAAGCGGATTTTCCCCATCCTTTATTTTGCCTCGTTTATTGAAAAAAAATCTGTAAAATGATATATTCTCTTTAAAATCCACTGCATTATCAGGGAAGGAATTTCAATCAAAACTGCTGAAGCAGAGTCTTTTTAGGAGAAAAATATGGGTATCCGTGGCGAATTATTTACCACTCAGGTAGTTTTAGACAACAGGTCTTATTTTTTTAACGTAAAGGAAAACCGCGCGGGAGACATTTTTCTCCAGGTTGTAGAAAGCAAAAAAGGCGACGGTTCGGATTTTGACAGACACCAGATTGCAGTTTTTGCAGAAGACATGCAGAAATTCTTTAAGGGTCTTGAAGATTCACTTAAGTACATCAAAAAAGCAAAAAAAGAAAAATCTAAAAAGGCTGCAGAAAAAAAAGCAGCTAAAGAAGCAAAATATGGTCATGTTTCTTCTGCAAAACGCGTAGTAAAAAAACGTGGGGAACGCGAAGATGAAAGAGAACATCTTTATACACCGCAGGTTAAAAAAAGCGGAAGAATCCACGTAGTTTCTAAAAGAAAGACAGATAAATAAATAGATTAGTTTTTAAAACAAAAAAGCGTCACACTCCGGTATGACGCTTTTTTAATATTTAAAAGTCATTCTCTGAATCGGAGATGGACCTATCTTTCTACATATTTCGCGGTGTTCGGATGTAGGATAGCCCTTGTGTTTTTTGTAGCCGTATTCAGGATAAAGCTCGTCATATTTTAACATAAGTTCATCACGTGCAACTTTTGCAATTATACTTGCAGCCATTACACTTTCAAACCTTGCGTCGGCCTTTACTTCGCTTTTACACGGAACACTTACATCAGGAATTTTATTTCCGTCTGCAATGCAAAGTATATTGGATTTATTAAAGACAGTTCTATCAAGATTATTTTTTTCTACCCATTCATCAAATTTCATCATGAGCATTTCGAATGCATTTTTCATTGCAAGAAGGCTTGCATTAAGGATATTTATTTTATCAATCGTTTCGTGATCTATAAGCCCAAGTCCCCACAATGCTTTTTCTTTAATTATGATTTCTGCTTCCTTTCTTTTTTTTTCAGAAAGTTTTTTTGAGTCATTTAAAATTTCAACTGGGAAACCAGGAGGAAGAATTACAGCTCCGGCAGAAACAGGGCCTGCAAGAGGTCCCCGCCCTGCTTCGTCAAGTCCGCATAAAATATTCTGCATGACTATTCCTGGTTAAAGCCTTTTATAGTATTTGAAGAAGCTTTATAAACAACAGAACTTTTTTTGTCCTTCCATACAGGTTCAACCGGCTTTAATCCAGAAGAATTTTCATCAGGATTTTCTGCTTCAAAAACGTTGCCTGAAATCTGGCCCGATGTTGAATAAAGCTCTGCGATGCGTCCCATTGTTCCTGTAACACGGCATCTGCTGTTTATAAAGTTAAGTTCAGTTTTCTTTGCAGAAATGTTTACACATGTTGCAGATACAGTCGAAAGTCTGCTTGATGAAACATCAACTTTAGAGTTAAGCGCAGAAAGAATGCATGAATAATCATTTGCACATGAAGAAAGAATCGAATCCTTAACGCTTATTACTGATTTTGAAAAATTCATGAGCGTTGCATTTTTATATCGGACAAAGCTTACTTCTGATCCATCAAGACTGAACACTGCATCAGATCCGTAAAAGAGAACGCTGGTTTCATCGCTGTCAGGACATACACTGTCGATTGCGATATTCTTAAAACTGCAGTTTGCGGCAGATAAAACCATAGCAGATTTATCAGAAAAATGTATCTTAGAATATTTATCCCCGACAAATTCTACGTCATGCTTTAATGAAACTTTTTTATCAGGAAAATTAACTTTTCCGTTTATGTAAAAGCGCGTAAACTTTCTGTCATTTACAACAGCTTCTATATCATCAAGATTTGTAAACGGGTTTTCTTTTGTTCCGTCTGCAACCGAAGAAGAAGAATTTTCAGAAACGAAGAAATTGCACTTGTCAATTACAACCGCATATTCTTTAACGTCACTTACATTATTCCATTTATCGATTGAATA
Source organism: uncultured Treponema sp. (assembly GCA_905236565.1). Classification (GTDB taxonomy): domain Bacteria; phylum Spirochaetota; class Spirochaetia; order Treponematales; family Treponemataceae; genus Treponema_D. The sequence goes on from CAJORB010000064.1 coordinate 50,244, forward strand.
ATATGCAATTACAAAAACAGTTGTATTTTCATCGTCTGCCTTTAATGAAATTACAGAGTCGTCATATTCCTTAAAATCATAGTTATGAAGGCTTGCATCGTATCCAGAAACCATAATGGCTGCATATCTGTCTGAGAACATAAGCGGATCAACGGTCTCTGCGTTAGAAACAGAATATTTTACAATCTGTTCTTCATCTTCTGTAGAAAAAGTAAAAGTCACATCGTTACGTTTTATAAAACTTGTGTCAGAGCAGATAAACTCTGGTGCGCGAGGCTTTTTTCTGTTTACTAATACCGATGCGTACAAAGTTCCCTGACACACATTCTGACAGTAGATATCAAGCGGAATCAATCCAAAAAACTTTTCTCCCTGGAAAGCATCAACGATTACAGATTTATACAAACCTTCTGCAAGGCTTACATTCTGCACATCGTTATTTTTAGAAAATCTGTATGACTCATCCCCTTCAAGAGTTAAAACCATAGTTGCATCTTCCTGCTCTATATAACGCAGTGTAGGAATCGGCGGAACATTGTAAGTCATTACAGGATTTAAAGGGCTGTAATCAACACTCTGCCATCTTATTACATGAGAAACAGAACGGTCAATTTCTACAGGATTTTTCCAGCTTGTCCAGAGCCCGTCATCTATCTGATAAATAAATTTCGTATCTGTAAAACGAACAGTCTTCCACTGCTCAAAAACAAAAGGAACGACTGCCCTCGAAAACTCGCCTTTAGTTTCAGGCGCAACATGAACTGTAAAATTCCAGAACAGGTCATCTTTTTTAATTACAAGCGAAAAATATCGGTCGAGATTAGAATCTTTAGAAATGCTTATTTTTCTTCCTCTGTCAAATCCAGGATTTTCTGTTAAAGGAGAAATACTGTATTCAAACCCAGAAGGAATATTAAGCTCTGCCCCAGATTTTAATTCTACTACAGAAGCAGAAGACATTTTTAGTATAAAGTTTTTTTCTTCAAGTGTAGTAAGCTTTGAAATCTGTGATTCATCAACATTGTATTTTATGACATAGCTTTCTTTTTTTTCATCAGAAACTGCAGTAACTTTTATTTCTACATCGCCTGTAAGATCAAGCGGGACAGGACCGTCATATGCAAATCCGCGTGTTTCAGGATCATCACCTGTTATCGAATAAAAAATTTCTTCGCCGCCTGTTGCATTGATTATAAGAGTCTGTCTGTTTCCGTAAGTCTGTGTAACAACTGACGGGCTCACCTGCACTACATCTGCAAAACAATTGTAACAGAACGAGATGAGTACAATGACAAAAACCATATAAATCTTAAAAAGTTTTCTGCTCATATTTTAAATTTCCTAAAATGTCATCTGTTTGCAAAAACTGCGTCCAGAACATCTTTAAGTTCAGGATCATCCTTGTAGTAATATTCTTCGAGGTCTTCTTTAGAAAGTCCTACAAGCTCGTGACTCATATAATGAATCCATCTGTCTTCGTCTGGATTTGTAATTTCAAATTTACGGCAGTAATAGTCAGGAATTATTTCATGCTGATTTTTGTAAGTAAAATGCTTGTAATCGTGAACAACAATCTTTAAGTCTTCACGTGGAATCCCGCGGTCAAGGAGAATGTCTGCAAGCGCCTGAATCGTGTCGCCCGAGTCGTAAATATCATCAACGAGCATTACTTTATCACCCGGTCTCAATCGTTCCGGCGGATAAGTCCAGCCGTCAATCATAACCTTTGAGTGACTTTTTACACCGCTGTAAGATCTTGCAACTAAGGCTGCATATAAAACAGGATGCTTGTCCTTTCTTACGATTTTAAAATACTCGCTTATGACATTTGCCATATAAGCACCACCCCTGAGCGAACAGTAAAGAACGTCAGGAACAAAATGGTCTTCTGTATAAATCTTATGTGCAATCTTTAAAGCATTGTTTCTTACTTTATCGTACGGTAAAAATTCCTTAATCATATTTTCCTCTATCCTTAGAATTATATCAGACTAAAACCGCTTTTACAAATTTTACATGCTGAATTTACTCAAAAACCTCAAGTCTTTCTGAACTTCCTGTAAACCTCGGCCATAAGCCTTATTCCTTCGTCGACTTCCTTATCTGGCCTTGAGTAGTTCATCCTGATGCATTTTGAGTAATGCGGATGGTTTTCTACCGGCTCAAAGCTTTTGTCAGCAGGGTTTCCGAAGAAAAAGTATTCTCCCGGAACGACTATTACACCCTTTTCCTTAAGCTTATGATAAAACTCCTTAGACGTAATCGAAAGGTCTTTTAATAAAAGCCACAGAAAAATTGCACCTTCACTTTTATGAATTGAATAATCCGTATCTTTAAAATACTTGTGAATCGCTTCCTGCGTTTTTAAGCTCTTTTCAAGATAAAATGGCTTTACATACTTTCGAGCCGCTTCGATAAGGGAGCCGTCCTTTATAAGAGAACCGGCAATCGCCTGTCCAAGGCTTCCCGAAGCAAGAGCTACGATTGCATTTAAATTTGAAAGAGCCGTAATTATTCTTTTGTCTGCAATTACAATTCCTGTTCTGAGTGACGGGAGCCCTATTTTAGACAGGCTCATAGAAAGAATTACATTTTCGTCCCAATAAGGAATCGCGCCGTCATCAAAAATAATATCAGGCCACGGAAGCCCGTATGCATTATCAACCATCAGCGGTATGTCATACTGCGCGGCAAGCTTTGCAAGATGGTGAATCTCATTGTTCGTAAGAACATTTCCCGTAGGATTTGTAGGACGGCTTACGCAGAGAGCCCCTACATTATCATGATTTTCAAGATAATCCTCGAGTTTTTCAAAATCTATGTTGTATTTGAAAGTATGATTGTCAAACATCGTAAAAGATGCGGGGATTCCGACAAACGTGTCTTTTTCAAGTCCCTGATCCGCATAACCTATGTATTCCGGAACAAGAGGAAGAACTATCGTCTTTTTTTTGCCCGAAGCAGAAAATGTTCCGCTAAAAAGGTTAAAAAGGTAAAAGAAAGCGCTCTGGCTTCCGTTTGTTATCGCGATATTTTCCGGCCCGATTTTCCATCCGAATTTGCCCGAAAGATATTCTGCCACATTTTCGATAAACGAACCCCTGCCCTGAGGTGCATCGTAACGCCCTATAAGATTTTCAAAATCATTTGAATGGTTTAAAATAAATTCCATCCTGCTGCGGTACATTTTTTCTATTTCCGGGATCGAAGCAGGATTTCCCCCACCAAGCTGGAATGAAGGAATGTTTTTAGGAAGCGGCTTTCCAAGGTCATCCATAAGCTGGAGTATTCCGGACTCGCCGCACAGTTTTTTTCCAAAGTCGCTGAATTCTATAGTATCCATTTTTCTATTATATTGATAAAAACTTATAATAACAATATGAGTTTTTACCTACTAATTTAGTATGTTTAGCACTTCCTTTTTTTTGCAATTTCTGTTAGTATATGTCAAAGATTTCAATTTAAACGCATAAAAACAGCAGAGGTAGAAATGTCAGATAAACTGGTTGATATTCAGGATGTATCCGTAAGCATAGATTCAAAACAGGTTTTAAATAAATTAAGTCTCTCAATCGGGAAAGGTGAAACTCACGTACTTATGGGACCAAACGGCGCCGGAAAATCAACTCTAGGCAACACACTCATGGGAAATCCTGTCTATACAGTTGAAAACGGAAAAATATTTTTTGACGGAACTGATATAACTGACCTTACTGCAGATAAAAGAGCAAAAATGGGAATGTTCCTTTCGTTCCAGAATCCGCTTGAAGTTCCAGGAATAAGTCTCGAAACTTTCATACGCAGTTCACTCCAGCAGATTACAGGAGAAAAAGTAAAGCTCTTCCAGTTTCAGAAAGAATTAAAAGCCAATATGGAATTTCTTAACATGGCAGAGTCTTATGCAAGCCGTGACCTTAACGTAGGTTTTTCCGGCGGTGAAAGAAAAAAATCTGAGATTCTCCAGCTTCTTATGTTAAAACCAAAGTTTGCAATTCTTGACGAAACAGATTCTGGTCTTGATGTTGATGCAGTGCGCACAGTTTCTAAAGGAATTGAACAGTACCAGAAAAGTCAGAACGGTTCTCTTTTAATCATAACTCACTCAACAAAAATTCTTGAGAGCCTTCATGTAGATTATACTCACGTTATCGTAAACGGAACTATTATAAAAACCGGCGATGCTTCTTTAGTTCAGGAAATCAACGACCATGGATTTGAGAAGTTTATCAATCATACAAACTAATGCAGGAAAACTAAAAGATGGCAGAAACAGACAAGACACAGATTGATGACATCGACCGCTCAATGTACGACTTTCGCTACGAAGAAACGAAAGACTTTTACAGAATTAAAAATGGTCTTACAGAAGAAATCGTAGAAACTCTCTCGAAAGAAAAAGGTGATCCGGAATGGATGAGGGAGTTCAGATTAAATTCACTTAAAGTATATAACGAACTCAAAGTTCCAGAATGGGGACCTTCAATCGATGACCTTGATATCGAAAACATCGCAACATATGTAAGACCAAACACAAAGATGCAGGCAAAGTGGGAAGACGTTCCCGATGACATAAAAGACACATTCGAAAAACTCGGAATCCCGGAAGCAGAACGCACTTCTTTAGCAGGTGTCGGTGCTCAGTATGACTCAGAGCTTGTATATCACAATGTTCAGGATGAAGTTGCAAAACAGGGCGTTGTCTACATGGGCTTTGAAGAAGCATTAAAGTCAGAACAGTGGGGACCGATGGTAAAAGAATATTTCATGACGCTCGTAACTCCACGCGACCACAAGTTTGCAGCGCTCCACGGTGCAGTGTGGTCAGGCGGAAGCTTCGTTTATGTTCCAAAGGGCGTTCATTTATCTTTCCCTCTCCAGTCATACTTTCGCTTAAATGCAAAAGGCGCAGGTCAGTATGAACACACTTTAATAATCGTTGACGAAGATGCAGACCTTCACTTTATCGAAGGATGTTCTGCACCAAAATATAATGTTGCAAACATGCATGCAGGCTGTGTAGAGCTTTTCGTAAAAAAAGGAGCTCACCTTCGCTACTCTACAATCGAAAACTGGTCAAAGAATATGTACAACCTTAACACAAAGCGTGCAAAGGTAGAAGAAAACGCAACGATTGAATGGGTGTCAGGTTCATTCGGTTCGCACGTTTCATATCTTTATCCGGAAAGCGACCTTGTAGGAAAAAATGCAAAAGCCGAGTTTACAGGAATTACATTTGCAGGAAACGGACAGAATCTCGACACAGGTGCAAAGATGGTTCACCGTGCACCGAACACTACAAGCTTAATAACAACTAAGTCAATTTCTAAAGGCGGCGGAATTTCTACATACCGCAGTGCCGTTTATATCGATAAAAACTCAAGCGGAGCAAAGGCTTCTGTAAGCTGCCAGAGTCTCATGCTTGACTCAGAAAGCCGCAGCGATACTATTCCTGCGATGACAGTTTTAACGGACGAAGCAGATGTCGGACACGAAGCAAAAATCGGCCGCATTTCTTCTGATGCAATTTTCTATCTTATGAGCCGCGGAATCCCGGAAGATGAAGCTCGAAGTATGATTGTTACAGGCTTTGCAAACCCTGTAAGCAAAGAACTTCCGCTTGAATATGCCGTAGAAATGAACAACCTCATAAGACTTGAAATGAAAGGTACACTTTGAGATTTGGGAGTAAGCGATGAAGATTGATGCAAAAGTAAACAACATTCCAAGCCTCACATGGAACTGGTTAAAAATGAATCATGCTGCTCTACAGCTTGAATCTGATTATAAAGAAAGAACAAATGTTTCTGTTTCAAAAATTCCGCATGGAGTAAAATTTGAAAAAGATGCAGAAAAATATCTTATGAGCATTGCGCCTGTCGATACGGGAGCAGGAAAAGAAATTTCTACATTCCTTTTTGACAACGAAGTTATTCCGTCTGCACTCATCGTAGATGAAAAAAATAAAATCGAAGAACCTGTTTTCTTTAACTTTGACTGCAAGGATAAGACATACAGTCTTTCTTCTCAGATTGTCTATGCAAAAAAAGATTCAGAAATCACGGTAATAATGAACTTTACTTCTGACAAAAAAGCACAGGGCTTTGATGTTGTTCAGACTAAATTATATGCAGAAAAAAATGCAAAGATTCATCTTGTAACAGTTCAGATGCTTGGAAACGATTTTATTCATGTAAATGACATCGGAACATTGTGCGAAGAAAATGCTTCTATCGAGGTTACTCAGATTGAACTGGGCGCAAAAAAATCATATGTCGGAGTATCATCTTCTCTTAAAGAATATAAATCAAGTTTTAAATCTGACACTGCATACTACTGCCGTGACAATCAGGAACTTGATATGAACTATATCGTAAACCACACAGGAAGAAAGACAGAAAGTACAATGATGGTTTACGGAAGCTTAAAAGACACTTCTAAAAAAACATACCGCGGAACAATCGATTTTAAAAACGGATGTCAGGGTGCAACAGGAAATGAACAGGAAGAAACTCTTCTTTTAACTCCGTCTGTCGTAAACAACTCGATTCCTGTAATTCTCTGTGATGAAGAAGACGTATCCGGCGAACACGGTTCTACAATCGGTAAACTTTCTAAGGAAGTATTGTTCTATATGAATACACACGGAATAAGTAAAAAAGCCGCAGAACAGATTGCATGTCAGGCAAAAATAAACCGCGTTGCTTCTTTGATTCCGGATAAAAACGTGAGGGAAAAAATTTCTCAATATATGGATGAGGCTTTCAATGAGTAGTGTTTTGCAGGATATAAGAAATGATTTCCCGATTTTTAGTGCTAAAGAAAATGAAGGGCTTATATATTTTGATAATGCCGCAACAAGCCAGAGACCTAAGTGCGTAATTGATGCAGTTTCTGATTTTTATAAAAAAAATAATGCCAACCCACTTCGTGGGCTTTACGGACTTAGCATGCGCGCGACAGAAGATTATGAAAGCTCACGCGAAACGGTTTCTAAATTTGTAAACGCAAAAGAAAGCTCAGAAATCATTTTTACACGCAATGCATCAGAAAGCTTAAACTTAATCGCATATGCCTATGCAATGGAAAACGTAAACGAAGGTGATGAAATTGCCGTAAGCATTATGGAACATCACTCAAATATTCTTCCATGGCAGATGGTTTCGCGCGCAAAAAAGGCGAAACTTGTATGGCTTGAGTGCGATAAAGAAACGGGTGTTATCCCCGATTCTGAATACCAGAAAATAAACGAAAAAACTAAAATAGTTTCTATTGCGCATGTAAGCAATGTTCTCGGGATTACAAATCCTGTAAAAGAAATTGCACGCATCGCACATAAAAACAACGCCGTAATCGTCATTGACGGCGCTCAGGCTGTTCCGCACTTTAAGGTAGATGTACAGGACATTGATGCAGATTTCTATGTATTTTCGGGTCATAAATTTCTTGCGCCTACAGGAATCGGCTGTCTTTACGCAAAGCGTGCAATTTTAGACAGCATGTCGCCTTTTTTGCGCGGCGGTGAAATGATTGAATACGTTACGCGTGATACTGCAACTTATGCAGAAGTTCCGCACAAATTTGAAGCAGGAACTGTAAATGCAGGAGGCGCTGTAGGCATGAAAGCTGCCTGCAATTATCTTGAAAAAATAGGCTTTGATTTTATCGAAAAACACGTTGATTCTCTTACAGGACTTTTACTTGAAGGCATTAAAAAAATTCCGCATATAAAAACTATAGGACATCCGGACTATTCAAAACACTGCGGAATTGTTACATTTACCATTGACGGTGTTCATCCGCATGACATTGCAAGCATTCTTGATACAGAAAAAATTGCAGTACGCGCAGGACATCATTGTGCACAGCCGCTTGGTGCATATCTTAATCTTCCGGCAACGGCTCGCGCTTCGCTTTATTTTTACAACACAGAAGAAGAAGTTAACTTATTCCTTGAAAAGGTTGCAAAAGTTAGAAGCTGGATGGGATTTAAAGAGGACTAGGACAATGGATACAAAAGAACTTTATCGTGAAATTTTAAATGAACACAATATAAATCCAAATCATAAAAAGGATCTTGAAGGTTCAACGATTTCACTTAACGGTGTAAACCCGAGCTGCGGTGACAACATCACTTTAAATCTTAAGGTTTCTGACGGTATCATCACTGACGGTTCTTTTACAGGAAGTGGCTGTGCTATAAGCCAGGCTTCTGTAGACATGATGCTTGATCTTGTAATCGGAAAGACAGAAAAAGAAGCAGTTGAGCTTTCTGAAAATTTCATGCAGATGATCAAAGGTTCTGCAACAGAACAGCAGATAGAATCTCTTGATGAAGCTGCAAGCCTTCAGGATATTTCTAAAATGCCTGCCCGTGTAAAATGCGCTGTCCTTGGCTGGCGTACTATGAAAGAATGCTTTGACAAAAATAAAGACTCAGCTCCCGGCACAAATCCTGAATGCTGTCCGTCTCATTAAGATTAAAAGTTCTTGCACCTGGAATCTCTTTCATAAATACATACTGTTTTTTTGCATAAGCGTGACTGTCGCTTTTTATCTTTTCTTTTATTGCTTCATCAGAATCAAGATTCATAAAAAATTCACGGTACCCTATCGCCTGCATTCCCGGATTTTCTTTTTTATATCCCATCTTTATTAAACCGTCGACTTCTTCTTTTAAGCCTTCTTTAAACATCTGTTCGATACGAAGGTCAATTCTTTCGTAAAGTTCTTTTCTGTCGCGTTCTAAGATTACGGTAATAAAATTAAATTTGTCCCTGAGCTTATTTGAAAGTTCAAAAGAGCTTCTTGGTTTTCCTGTAAGATAAAAAACTTCAAGCGCCCTTAAAATTCTGTACGCGTCATTTTTATTGATTTTTTCTGCGCTAAGAGGATCTATGAGCTTTAGTTTTTCATACATAAAATCTATTCCAGATTTTTCAAGTTCCGCCTTAAGATTATTTCTTATTTCAGGGTTTGACTCAGGAGTATCCGGGAGGCCTAAAAGAAAATTGCGTATATAAAAACCTGTTCCGCCACATACAACAGGAATATTGCCGCGCTCATAAATTTCTTTACAGTATTCATCTGCCTTAGTTACAAAGTCGCTTACAGAAAACTGCACGTCCGGCGTTACAAGGTCTATCATGTGATGCGGAATTTTTTTAAGAAGATTTTCGTCTGGCTTGGCAATTCCGATGTTCATGTACTTATAGACAGCCATCGAATCTGCGCTTATTATTTCGGCATTGAATTTTTCTAAAGGTGTTTGTTTTGTTCCGTCTTTAAAAAAAGAATGACTGCCGTCTCCGAATAAGTGTTCGGTTAAAGCAGTCTTTCCTGTAGCTGTAGGAGCAAAAATAACAATTACCGGAATTTTTTCTGTAATCATATTTACTCTTACAATAAACCTTATGTCCTGATTTTATTTCTGATCAAGACGCATCTTTACTTTGTTGTTGAATAACTGTGAAGCAGCAAGGGATACAACTTTGTCTTCGTTTTCTTCGATCTGTGGATCCTGAACCATAGACATCTGATATGCGCGGCGGTTTGCTGCAACAGTGATTTCGTAAATGTTATCTGTGTATTTTACAAGCTGTTCAAGTGGAAAAATCATTTTAACTCCGGATAAATTCAAAGAAAATTAATAAATTTATTATATAAAATTATAAAATTAATGTCAATTTTTTGAAAAAAAATGTATGATATAGATATGAGAAACATAAAGCGAAAAGCGCTTATCCTTACATGCAAAATGCAGGGCGAAAACAACAGATTAATAACATTTCTCACCAAAGAAGAAGGTATATCTACTTCTATTTTGTATGGTGGACCAAAAAGCAAGCTTCGTTCTCTCGTCAGCCCGTGGAATTCGGGAGAAATAAATTTATACAATGACGAAGTAAAACATACTTCGAAGATTACGGACTTTGACGTAGAAAAATGCCATATGTCGTTCCGCGAAAGTCTTTATAAAACCATGGCGGCAAATGTCGCGACAGAAATCGTAATACTTACAAAATGTGCAGGAAGCAGCGAAGAATGCTTTACCCTCTTAAACGGCTTTCTTGACGGACTTGATCTGCTTGATGAACGCGAAGGCAAAAAAGGGTTTATAAGATTTTTATTCCGTTACCTGGGACTTCTTGGAATTCAGCCTTCAGACTTTAGCTGCGTAAAATGCGCTTCTCCTTTTTACAGTAGAAATCAATCTCAAAATGATGTAGTATATAAACCGGGTGGAGCATATTATTCACAATCAGAAAACGGATTTATCTGTTCAGATTGTTTAAAATCTCTTTTTGACAGTAAAGAACGGCAGCAGCTTTTTGAACTTACTCCAAGAGCTGTTGCATATTTAAATGCCACAAGCGTTTGTGAACCGTCTGTTTCACGCAGAATGCAGCTGACTGATGAAGAAATAAATTTACTGCAGCGACTTGTTTTTTCCCTTATTTCTTCTGGCGTCGGAACAAAAATTAAATCATTACAGTCAGGTACCGGCATACTATGAAAAATTGGATTAAAAAAGAAATACAGAAAGAATCGGTAATTGAACTTACAAAAAAATATTCAATAGATCCGCTTACTGCAAGTATATTGACACGTCGTGGAATTACAGAAGGAAGCGACATACTGTATTTTCTCGAAGACGATCTTCGTTTTCTGCACAATCCTTTTCTTTTTAATCAGATGGAAGATGCCGTTGACCGCATTCTTGATGCAAAAGATGAAGGCGAAAAAGTTTTAATCTTCGGTGACTGTGACGTTGACGGAATTACAAGTACAACAATCCTTTATGAATATTTAAAATCTCTTGGCATTGATGTACAGTTTAGGGTTCCGGAAGGTGATGAGACATACGGAATGAACAAAGATGCCGTTGATGAATTTGCAAAAAATTACGGCACTCTGATAATTACAGTTGACTGCGGAATTTCAAACCATCAGGAAATAAAATACGCATCAGAACTTGGAATCGATGTAATCGTAACAGATCATCATAATGTACCCGAAGTAATTCCGGACCCGGCGATAATCGTAAACCCTAAACTTGATGATTCTAACTACCCTTTTAAGGAAATCTCAGGCTGTGCAGTTGCATTTAAATTAATAGAAGCCCTTCGCTTTGCGCAGACAGAAATTTACAAGCAGGACATATGCCTTTTATCTGCCGTTGAAAATGAAAATTCATGGAAAATCGAATGTCTTAAACTTCACAACAATGTAGAAAAGGACAGACTTGTAATCGACAACATAGATTCTCCTTTAAAGATTTCTGATACAAAACTCGAAAGTTTTTTACGCGGACAACAGATTTTTACATGGGATGATAAGACAACGAAAAGAATCCTTCGCGAAATATTTGGTTCATCGGTAGATTTTAATACATTTGATCTTAGACCTGAAGTTGCTAAAATAATTCCGCCTGCAGCATCGTTTTCTCTTGAACAGCTCAAAGAAAAATCTAAGATTGCACACTACGATGAAAAAGAATCCGGAATAATGGACGGATTTAAAAACATTTTCATCACCTACATAAATAAGAAATTTAACGAGGCTTTCCCTAACAGACAAAATCAGGAAAACGATGAACTGCAGCTTGTATGCCTTGCAGCCCTTGCAGATGTCATGCCTCTTCACAACGAAAACAGAATTTTCATCAAGCACGGCTTAAAAATAATGAACAGCGGTAAAATAAGACGCGGGCTTTCTGAACTCCTTTCAAAACTTAATATGCTTAACAAAAAAATTAATGCAACCGACCTTGCATGGAATTTAATTCCTGCAATAAACGCAACGGGAAGACTTCGCCAGCCGGAACTTGCAATTTCTCTTTTACTCGAAGAAGACCCGATAAAACGTAATAAGCTTGCTGATTCGATAATTGAACTTAACATAAAACGCAAGGAACTTGTAAATAATGCCGTAGAGTTTATGGGCTATAACGCAGATCAAAGCATTAAAAAACTTGGCAACTTCTGCTTTACGGTAGACTCAAGGATTCATCGCGGTATAATAGGTCTTATTTCTGCAAAAATTACGAATAAATATCATGTTCCGTCGATAACGGTAACTTTTACCGATGATGGTCTTGCAATCGGTTCAATGCGAAGCTGCCGCGGTCTTGACTGTACTGATTTTCTTTCTCAATTCGCTTCGCTGTTTGATAACTTTGGCGGACATAATAAGGCAGCAGGATTTTCTATGAAAAAAGAAAACCTTGAAATTTTACAGAAGGAAATAGAAAGCGCTGCACCTTCGCTAAAACTCAACGACAGCGATGAAAACGAAATTACGGTCGATGCAGAAATTCCGCCTGAATACATAACACCAGAAATTTTAAAGACTGTAGATCTTTTTGAACCGTACGGCGAAAAAAACAAACAGCTTGTATTTATGACCCGCGGAATAAAATTAATTTCCTACCAGGTTGTCGGTAAAACCGAAAAGCAGCATTTAAAACTCATTTTCGACAACGGTAAAAATAAAATTTCTGTAATGTACTGGAACGCTGCAGATAAAATCGGAAAAGAATTTAATGTGGGAAATAATCTCAACATGGTGTATAATGTAGAAAGAAATATTTTTAACGGCATGGAATCAATGCAGCTTGTTGCTCAGGATATTCAGGTCTGACGGAGAGAATCGTGAAATCAAAACACTTTTTTTTAAGCCTCATTCTATCTTTAATGTGCGTTTTTTCTTTTGCAAAAGAATTTTCGTATGAAGGAAAGAACTGTCATTTAAACGTAATTTATAACGAGACATCATATCCTGGAGAAGCATTCTGGCTTCGTCTTATTGTAAGTTCAAATAAAAAAAATAAGACATATTCTTTTAAAGCAAATGCACAGCTTAAAGGAGAAAAAGTTTTATCATCTTCTGACTTTTACAGCCTGAATCCTGATAAAAAAACAAAAAATGTTTCAGAATTCCTTACAGGCTTACCTACATGGTCAACTGTAAAACCAGAAGAAAACACAGTCATAACAATAAAATTTACATATAATGACGAAGAAGAGTCCTTTGAATTTCCTGTAAATTATAACGAAAAGGAATATCTTGAAGAAACAATAAAATTAAACAGCAGCCTTACAGACCTTGTTTCAAAACCTTCTCCAGAAAAAAAAGAGCAGTCGCGTATTTTAAACGAAACGCTCCAGACAATCGA
>CAJORB010000065.1:0-5325 GCA_905236565.1 uncultured Treponema sp.
AAATGTTTAAGGTTATCAATTGTAAGAGTATCATCAGGATTCCATTTTCCGCTCTGCTCAAGACGCTTTTGGAGATGCTTCAAATTCACTTTTGTCCGTCTGCCCAAATACCAAAGATAATCGTAAAAATCCCGCCCCTTAACACGACTTTTCCACGCACGGCACAAAACGGCATGTATTTTTCCCGCAAAAAGAGACTGTTCATCATACAATCGAACTGCATAAGGAAATGGAAGCAGCGAATACTTTGTTTCAAAGCTAGCAAAATCGGGTGGATTTGTATCAATTTCAAACTTGATTTTTATCAGCTCAGTATCGGTTACTCCAAGGATTTTCTGATTCACAGGTACAATTTTCAGAAGATGAACCAGCGTTCCGCCTTTTATAAAGGCAGACTGAACATCACTTTCAACGGACTTTTCTTTCCGCTCTATTGACAGTTCAAAACCATTTGCAGACAATTCTTCTGCAAGCGATGAAAAGTACTCATCAATCTTGAAAGAATCATCTTTTCTTATCAGAGAAAAATCCAAATCCTCAGAAAAACGGTCAAGACCGTAAAATATTCTCAGTGCAGTTCCACCATAAAAAGCCGCTTTACTGAAAAAATCTCTTCGCGAAAGTCCGCACAATGCCACTTCTTGAATCACCTCCTTCAAGGCGTTCTTGTATTCAAGCGTGTTCTTGCAACCGTATTTTTCAATCATCTGTTGAATCGCAGTCGTCATTTACCTGTCCTCCACAAACGATGCCAATAGATTCACATTTGTACTTTTATAAAGCTTGCTTAAATCAGAAATCACATTAAAATCAAGTGCAAAAAAATCACTTTTTTCTATGCGCAAGTTTTCAAATAAGAATTCTTTTAGCCTTTTTACAGAATAAAGAGGTTTTTCACGGTACAAAATATCACAAATCGCTTTTTCCCGACCGGCAATCAAAAAATTCCGCCCGTCAATATTTTTTATATATGTCTCAAACGGAAAGCTTTTTTGCGGAACATCCCGGTATAAAAAAATACCGAAACTAGTCTCAAAACGCTTAGTTCTATTCTTGCCAGTCGTAGCTGATGTGACTGCAAAAACCTTTTCTGGAATCAAAGACCAAAATGAAAGTGCAGATTCAAAGGAAACATAGGAAGGTCCGTAAATAGAACCTGCGAGCAGCATCGGAGAGACATTCGCATCTGTTTCATATATCCCCCTCACAATCTTACGATATAGGCCTTTTTTTTCAAGGGCAAGCAGTTTGTTCTTAGGTGCACTATACTCATATGAAAGGTCACAAAGAATCATTGATGAAGAGTTTACCATGGATTTCCTCCAGTTGATTTAAATATAGTCAACTTTTTGGAGAAAATCAAGGGTGTTATCCCACAAAAACAGAAATGTCAAAGAACAGTAGTAAAAATTGCAAAGCAGTTTTTACTCATCGAGTTTCGCGCCGCAAAACTCACTGCATAAGGCAAAAATACCATTTCCAGTCAATTCCAATTGCATGGGCATTCCACATCATCTTCCGTTTTTCACTATTCTAAATTACTGCATTGTAAACTCAACAATAAAAATGCTCAATTAATGAATAATTCTAAAGCCTTTCATATGTTAATGTGATATATTGAAAAACATGGGAAAAGGAAATAAACCATCTTATAGACATCATTATATTCCGCAATTTTACTTAAGTTATTTTAAGAATGATGCTGGATATCTGTATGGATATAATAAAGAAACTGCTACCTCTTTTAAAACATACTCTAAAGATATTTTTTATGAAGAAAACAGAAATACCTTTTTAAATGATGAAAATGAAGAAAGCCGATGGATTGAACAAGTCTACTCAAAATTGGAATCT
Source organism: uncultured Treponema sp. (assembly GCA_905236565.1). GTDB lineage: Bacteria > Spirochaetota > Spirochaetia > Treponematales > Treponemataceae > Treponema_D. The sequence continues at coordinate 1,855 of CAJORB010000065.1, forward strand.
GAGTTTTCTGTAATACTAAGGAAATTTAATCAAACCGGACAATTAACTGTAGAAGACAGAAGGATGTATGCCATACATAGCAAATTTAAGAGATTTATCAATATACCACGTAAGTGAGAAAGTTTTAATTTCAAATTCAGAGACAAGACTTAAAAATATAGATGTGCAATATAAGCAATTATTAGCAAAAGGTTTTGATACAAGAAAACTTCCTGCATATCTTTTTCAGGCATTGTCCGATTTATATTCTTCCAAAGAATTAATTATAAGTATACATAGAGGAAGATAACATGAAAAAACAAATATATATCATCGGTACTGTCGGTGTCCTAGCCTGCTATGGGGGGGCGAATCGCTGGTAGAAAATCTCCTGAACTACACACCAGAAGACGTTCAATACACAGTATTCTGCTCGGCAAAGACATATAAAGAACAGCCGGCAACTTATAAAGGAGCAAAGCTCATATACTTAGACCGCAAAGCCAACGGCAAAGATTCAATTCTGTACGATTACGAATCAATGAAAATTGCAGTACGAAACAAAACCGATATTATGCACATTCTGGGAGTATCCGGCTGCATCTTCCTTCCGCAAATCCGCCGCCAGTTCAAAGGAAAAATAATAACATACATTGATGGGTTCGAATGGCGACGTAATAAATGGAAGTTCTATGCCAAATGGCTTTTGAAATTTAGCGAACGACAGGCAGTTTATTATTCTGATGTAATAATAGGAGACAACAAGGTCATCTGTTGTTGGTATTTTTCCGTCAACGGATTCTTACATCAGGCTGATAACAAGATATCTGCTTGAGTATTCAGAGGCCTGGCAGACTGAGAGGAACTACATAAATGCCGGCTCTATAAAAGTTCAGAAGGAGATTCTGTTTAACGCAGCATGATGGATTTATGGCTTTTTTCAGAATCGAAATTGCGAACTAAAGTTGACACAATCAATTTTCAACTTGAATATCATAAAGCAAGATGTATTGTCGGAATGTTTCGCCACTTTTTCTACAGTATCGTAGCTTATATGATTAACCGCAGTCTGGACTTTTATCAAAACTTTTTCAGATTGCGGTTAACTTAGAAAACTCGAATTTCAGGCTAATTAATATTTTTCAATGCTTATGCATATACAGATATATGCTGATTTGTTTTATTCTGTCGAGTGCTATATTTAATTTCCTGTGTTGCTTTTACTTCGACAAAATTGAGATTGTCGTCTATAAGCTTTGCTTCCAGCTATTTCTTATACAGCCAGTTTCTGAATGTCCCAAGGTTTTAGTTGAACTCTTCTGCGAATGATCTTAGTGTCATTCCGCTCTGTTTATACAGTTCTACTAATTCCTCTTTTTATGCTTTTATTCTTGATTGTTGCATTTTTTTTACACCTCTGTATGAAGTATAATGTTATATATTTATTTTGTTACGAGGCTAGAAGTTACGATGAGTTGAAATCAAACTCTTTTTCGTCAAAATTGACGGATAGTCCAGCATGTTGCAAAAAACAAATCTACATTATAGGCACAGTGGGAGCTCCAGTATGCAACTTATAAAACGGCAGAACTCATTTATCTCCCCCGAAGTAAAACATCTATAACGCATTGACTTCATTATTGCAGTTAACCAACCGTTCAGAAATCCAATTATTCAAATAATCAAGTTCACTCTGATATGTTGTCCGTTCAAGTTCACCATCCACTTTAGGTTCGATATAAGTTCCAAGAATCAACCATTCCTTAAAGTTCAGTTCTGCATCATTTTTTATAGAAGCTTCTGCCATTCCAAGAAAACCGTCAGAACTTAATTCACGAGACAGTTCATTGTAACACTCGTTCCAACGAGTCTTTAGCCTCCCCACAAATTTTTCATCTAAAAACAAACGTTGCTGGTAAAACGCATTCTTTGCCAATAAATTAGATGTACTTGCAACTTGCCGATTATCACTATTTCCAAACGAACGGTCAAAATCCCATAGCGGTCCCATAAACATTTTCTTATATTCAGGATTATAATACATATAGACAGATGAAAAATTCATATCGGCATTATGCACAAAAGCGTTCACAATGTACCAATCGATAAAGGATTTCTCGTCCATATATTTTCTCCATCCCAATTCTTCGTCCTTGAACAACTCATCATTCCAAAGTACTGATTCAAATTCTTCAACATAATCACGTATTTTTTCCCAACCAATATAATCATCTGGTTCTTTTAAGGAGAAGTTAATATTATGGTTTGTCGTAAAATTATAGGTTTCATCAAGCCTGTTATTCATCTCTAAAATCCAACCACCGTCAGTAAAATTATTTTCATCCGTATCTGATACGTCAGGTATATTTACTATAGCTTTGTCTATCTTTATACGCTCTGTTAATAAATAAAGCCCTCTGTATTTTCCGTTTATAAACACATTCACTTGTCTTGTATGTGGTGTCCATCCCATAGCCGTAAAGATTTTCCCGCCTAAATAATAAACAAGCTGATTTCTAATCAGACTCTTGTCTGCATGGTTCGCAATTAATGCATAATGCTTATGTTTTCCATCTGCCATATTCAACAAGTTGTCCTTTTTAGCAAGCTTTATAGAATATGGCTTCTTTGCTAATGCCCAAGAGGAATTTCCTCTTCCTTTTATGTCTATATCAACATCTGTGAAGTCTAAACTTGCTTCCCCCGCATTAAACATACTCATTTTAGCATAACCAAGTCCCTGGTCTACCAGCCACACTTTCGTTGTTATTTCCTTATTCTCTGGTACATCTATCGTAACTACAGGAACATCAAAATTTCCAAAGACATAAAAGAAAGATTCTTTTTCAACTGTTGAGCTTTGATTTCCATCGACATCAACAGAGCAGACTATAATTGTATAAAGAGTCCCATGTCTCCCCTTAGTAAACGAATAGGTCTCAGTCGATGCATCTAAATTTTCGGCGTAGGAATATACTGAATCGGTTATAAATACCCTCGTTCCTGCAAAATTTTCATCACCAGGATTTGTCCAAGAAATTAAAATTTCAGAATCTTTTTGGGCAATGATTAAATCAGTTACTGGAAAATTATATATGTTGCCGATGGTAATTCGTGTAGAAATCCCGTCACTTTTTCTTCCATCCACATCTACCGTTCTCAAAGTAAATACATATTCTTTATCCTCTACAAGACTTGAAAGTATATAAGACTGCTGCCCTTGCGGAATATGTGCGGTACATAAAGGCATCGGAACTGCTGATCGTGTCAAGGAGATTGCCGAATCTTGATTCCATGAAAGTTCATAATAATTTACAGTATCCGAATCCGCATCATCCCAAGAAAGTATTACAGTATTTTTACTTGTATCATAAGTTGCATAGAAATTTTCCGCATTTTTCATCGGCTCATAGAACTCTACTGTAATTACATCACTTTTAATTGAAGAAGATTTTTTATAGGTAGAATTTATTGCCCCAGACGAAAGGGACT